>NZ_JACASN010000025.1:0-49057 GCF_013390985.1 Acinetobacter sp. Swhac1
GAGGAGTTTCCTCCTACACTTTTAGAAATAGATTGATTCGCTATGCCGGCAGAATGTTGATGAGCACGTACATGAGAGCCATCAATAAAAATCCATTCCATATCGGGGCATGAGGCTAGTAATTTGAATAATCTAAGTAACTTACCGCTACTTGACCAACGATTAAAACGTTTGAAAATAGAGTTTGAATGACCAAAACAAGAAGGAATATCTCGCCACGGACAGCCTGTTCTAATTCTATAGAGACTAGCTTCAATAAAATTGCGTAAATTTGAGTTGTGGTGAATGGATAAATTACGCAGAATAACTTTCAACTTTTGCCAGTGTTGATCTGTCAGCATGGTACGAGGCATAGCGAATAGTAAAATTGGGTTTGGTGATTTAATTTTACTACTTCGCTATTTATTTAAGCTAAAAGTGTCAACATACCCTAATTTTTTGATTTAAAATTCTAGTGATTTTGATTATGTATACAAATTTGTGTACCTTTAAATCTGGCCCGATTGATGTAGATCGGGCTTTTTTATACCTTAATTCTATGAATGGTTCAACCTGAATTAGAATCCTTTTATAAGTCGAAATTTGATCATAAATGATCAGTAAAATTAGTATTGAAAGTGTCCCTTCTTTTACGCCATGTATTGCTCAGGATGAGGAGTATATTCCGCAAGTGGATGAGGGGATTCTTATAAAAAACCTCTCCCTGAGGAGCATGCTCCGCAAGTCTCCTAAAAGGAAAGGGAATTTCCTTTGCAGTGATTCAAAAATGATTTAAGAAAGAATCTTTTTAAATAAAATGCATCAAGTTGTCATAATCTGCACTTAAGCTATTCAGCAAACTCAGTGAAATGTAATAGGTCGTGTTTAGTCTATTTCAGTATAAGTTCTGTGTATAAATGTGGCAAGGTGCGCTCAAATGTTACGCTTTAACTATCAAAAGAGGCATGAATATGACAGAACGATACCTGAGAATATTGACAATTTTTCATGATTAAATAAATTTAAAAGGAATTGTGATGTCTATTTTAGGAATTGCCATTACCACTATTTTGGGTTTATTGGGTATTGCTGCAATTATTATTGGTTTTTTTGGTGGTGAAACTTATTTGGTGATTGTGGGTATTTTATTATTGGTTAGTGGTGCACTCACTTTATCGATGTTTAAAAAAAGATTATCCAATCCATTTAAAGATTAATTAACTAAGCACTCAATAAATAAAAAACTCAAGTAAAAAGGAATTGCCTTGACACATAAAGTCTTGATTTAGCATATCTAGCCACTAAATTTTATCTACGCATCAGCCGTAAATTTTATTACAATGTTTTTATGAAAGTAATGAAAAATTAGACCTTTAGATACAGTCTAAAAAGGATAGTTATGTTTATAAAAACAAAGGCGCCAACGCATACTTTAATTTTACAGTTATTGCCAATCGTGCAGCAGGCGTGTGAAATTTTAAATCAGGAATTTCAAGATTATTGTTCAGGTGCTGCTTTTGATGTAGAAAAGAAAACTGATGATTCTCCTGTTACGCAAGCCGATTATCGAGTCAATTATTATTTAATGCAGGCTTTGGCAAAAATCTCCAATTTACCTGTGTTGTCCGAAGAAGGTGAGCAAGACCAACGTCAGCAATGGCAGCAATTTTGGTTGCTTGATCCTTTAGATGGCACGAAAGAGTTTTTACATCAACGTCCTGAATTTACCATTAATTTAAGTTTAATTTGTGGTGTGCAAACAACTTTTGCAGTACTTGCAGTACCAGGCGAGCAAACTATTTATTTTTGTCCTGAACAGGGTATGCCATTGAAATATCATATTTTAACTCAGCAATGGTATCTCTATCAGTCTGAACCCACGGTAACATCTTCAGTTCTAAAAATTGGATTAAGCCACAGTAGTCAAAAAAAATCACACTATGCAGACTATTTAAAAAGCTTGGCGCAGTTGACCAATTTTGAAGAACTAAAAGCAGGTAGTGCTTATAAATTCTGCATGATTTTGGAAGATCGTGTCGATATTTACCCACGTTTTCATCCGACTTCTGAGTGGGACACCAGTGCAGGACAATGTTTATTGGAACGAATAGGTGGTGGATTGGTCGATTTTCAGGGGCGGGCATTTTTATATAATCAGCGCGATACATTGTTAAATGGTGGTTTTATCGCCTATAAAAATACGCAGATGAAACAGATTGCCTTACAAGCACTTGGACTTATGGCGAAGTCAGATTGAGCAAAGTGCTGAACATGGTATAGTGTCAAGCAACCAAGTTAAAATTTTGGCTAGATCATGGCATTAGAACTACTCCCTGCAAGTATGCTTAAAGCAATTGATTTATTGCCTGATGCTCAGACGCCTGTGACTTTGTTTACCCGTCATTCTATTCGTGAAATTGTCGTTGGTCAGGGTTTGGCTGGCTATAATTTACAATTGACCGAACAAGGTCGCGATTTAGCCGAAGCATGGGGAGGCTACTTGGTTGGAAATACAGATCGGGTGATTCAACACTGTATTTCAAGTCCTATTCAGCGTTGTGTCGATACGGCTGCTTTAATGATTCGTGGGGCAGATGGCATTACCCTCGAACCCAATACCCATCACATTGAAATTATAGAACAAGGTTTATTGGTGGAACCAGGAAGCTTTGTACTTGATATCAAACAGGCAGGCCCATATTTTCAGAAACAGGGTGCTTTAGGCTTTATTAATAGTTTTGTGAATAATGCCTTGCCCGGCATGAAACATCCGATTCATGGTGTCGTGGATGTCCTTGAGCTGATTTATAACACCCATCCAACCAACCAATACGGACTGAGTTTGGCTGTGAGTCATGATACGATTTTAGCTGCAATTATCGCGGTGATTTCTGGACGTAATGAAGTCACGCAAGCCGATTGGCCAGACATGATGGAAGGTTTATTCGTTTGGTTTGAAGGTGATGAGTTTTTAGAATCCAAGCTAAAATGGATTTGGCGCGGTCAGATTCACACTTTAGATATCTCGCAATTTCGTCAGAAAGTTTAAGCAGAACATTGAACGCATATTCTAGTGCTATCCATTCAGTACGATAGAATACCGTCTGTCAGAAATTAAAAAAAATAATTCAAATTTTATTCTCTTTTTTTCCTTCAATTTATGCAGTTGTGAGTGCAAACTCGATCAAATATTGTCTAACAATCTGTGTGCTGTTTTAAGGATTCGCTGATTTTTATAAAGAAAAATTAATAAAACTGTGTTGAAAATATAAAGTGATATGAAACTTGAGAATTGCATAATTTTATTCATCTATTTAATATGAAAATACAAACCATTGAAAAATATGTGTTTATTTTTATATTTTTTTGTCATAAATTGACATTGGGGTGGAATAAATAATGAAAAGTGTGACTCGGTTTTCGCTTAGTCTATTAAGTGTATGTATATTATCATCCATGCTTGCCGCATGTGGTGGTGGTGGTGGCGAGGGAGATACCGCTGGGAATTCAAATCAAGAAAATCCAATACCACCGGAAAATCCTCAGCAACCACCTGTGGGTAATGTGGCTAATCCTTACCCTGAACCTAAACAAGATGTCATCAATCAATCGGCACTTGGGTTTTATGATTACAACGCTAATTCTGAATCACGTGAAGTGCGTAATGATTTAGAAGGTGATTTTCAGGCAATGATTCAATTTGCTCAAGGGCATGTGGTTGATCCGAATGGTAACGAGGCGAAAAAAATGCCACGTTTGACCGCAAAAAAAAGAAGCATTATTATTGGTTACACCAAATCAGGGCATGGACAATATCGACACTTTGCAGCTTGAAGTGTATCAAAATGAACGCTTGTTACGTCGTGTTGCTTTACTTGATCCAACCCAGATTCCTGCTTCAGACCAGAGCAATCAAGATGGTCGTGCTGAGGTGTTGTATAGTAAGCGTGCGTGGTCGGCTAAATTAAATTGGGATGAAGTACGTCCCGGTTTAAAGCTGCGTTTGGTCGATTCTAAAAACCGTACTGGTGCACTCGAAGCAGAAAAAATTGATTTTGCCGCACCGGGTGAATTGGTACTCAATAATATTCGTATCGGTCTACTAACTGCACCACCGAAATCGGGCGGGCATTATATGTTATTAGAGCCTGAAAAAGCGGGTACCGATTATTTCCAAACCATTCCTGCGGCACAAATGACCGTGGCAAAATATGATGACATTCAGCTAGATCGAGTGATGGTCGCCAACGGCACGATTTACGATACCCAAAGTGCGGGTGAAGGTGGTGACTATTCGGGGGACATGCGGGAAAATACTGCAAAATCGACCTTTAGTGTAGGAATTAACTTGGCCAACTGGGGGGTGACCAGTGCCTCGATGTTGAGTCATCAACAGCCACAACTTACACAAACTGTAATTGCCCATCATGCACGAGGTAAATATACAAATGGTGATCAAACGCATGGTTTAAGTGGCGGTAATGGTATGTTGACCCTGTATGATTCTGTGGGCAACGAGTTTAGCCATGAAATTGGGCATCATTATGGTCTTGGGCATTATCCGGGTTCACAAGGTGAAAATATGTTCTGGGCTGCACACCATGCAGACAGCGGTTGGGGCTATATTGCGTATCGTAATAAAATGCGTGGCAACTTGGCGTGGCATACTCGAAACTTGGGTGATGGCAAAAATGGTGTGCCTAACTTCCTGAAACAATATGCTTATGGTTGGGATGCGATGTCAGGTGGTGCAACCAACAGTAGCATTTCGCGTTATACCCATTACACGGGTTACAGTACCCATATTCGGATTCAACCCCACTTTGGGGCGCGACATGTTTGGGATGAAAGCTCACCAAGTGGTTATAAAATCTGGAATAAAGACACACGCCAAATGGAAGTGGTTTATCCAAAAGTACCAAGCTCCAATCAGGTTTGGTACAACAGTGCCGATGGATATTATTTAAAACCGCGCTTATTTGGTGTGCCTGTAATTACTATTATTGGCGGATATGATCCTGAAACTCAGCAAGGTGTGTTGTATCCTGCTGCACGCAGTAACTGGGGTAATGTTTATAATTTACCTGTGGCAAATCGTGCTGCTGAAAATGCCGCATGTTGGTTAGATGTTCAATATGCCAATCGTAATCAGAACGTGGCATTGGCACCTAACCGTATGACCAGCAATGCCAATAAACTGCATGTCAATTTAGCACTTGCTGAGCAGCCAAAACAGGTGAATTTATACTGTAAAAAAGCCAATCATGCCGAGAAGTTATTATCGACACTGAATATTCCGCAATATAGCGATAGTATTCAACCTGCGGTAAAAATTGGTCGTACACATGGCTATGAAGCTTTAAGAAAAGTTGAAATGCCTGATTTTCAGAAGCAGTTGGAAGCGCAAGCCAGTCAAGCTGTGGTGGCTTTAAAACCTGCTGCACAACTATTGTATGATTCTTATGCAGATTATCGTCAAGAGCTAAGTGCAACTGCACAGCAACAATTACAGCGTTATGAACAACAGCAAAATACGATTTATCGTTTAAACCGCTGGATGAATGTTTATCGTGCCGATTTAGAAAAGACTAAGCCTGAAGCGGAAACAGCATTGCACAATTTTGTGGAGCGATTGGGTTTAGGCAATGAAAATATTGTGGCTGAAGCAACACTAATGAAAAACAGAAATAACTGTTTGAAAGTTGAAACTTTGGCGAGTGGTCAGAAAAATGCTTACATTAGTGGAGCAAGTGGCTGTACAGGCGATGCAACTGAGCAGTGGATTTATGATGGTTTGGGGCGTATTCACAGCAAAGCAGAAATGGATCAGTGCTTAACTAACAACGGCAATGTGGTCTCACTTGCAAGCTGCAGTACATCTAAAGACAGTCAGGTCTGGGAAATGCACACAGCTTCGGGAACGATTCGTCAGGGGAGTCAGTGTTTTGATTTAGAGCATGGCTACCTAAAAGAAAACCGCGCGCGTTTAATTCGTTATGGTTGCACAGGTGGTGCGAATCAGCAATGGACGCAATTAAAGGCTAATAACAGTTTGCAACTGGCTTATTTAAGTCCACAAAATTTACGACTGATGCTGAAATAATTCTTCGTCTGAATTATTCATCTTCATTAATTTAAAACACCTTTTGACCAGTTCAGGAGGTGTTTTTTATTTTATGGTGGCAGGTGTATTTGAAGTGATGTAATTGGCGTGCAGAAACTAAAGATTGCTTAATTTGATAAATTATCGAAACAGCAGGCACAAAAAAAAAGCCCTTAACGGGCTTCTTTTGTTTAACACTTAGTTAGAAGCTAAAGCTTTAACTTGAGCGTTTAAACGGCTCTTATGACGAGCTGCTTTGTTCTTATGGATGATGCCTTTATCAGCCATACGGTCAATTACTGGAACAGCTTTTTTGTAAGCTTCAGTAGCAACCGCATAATCACCTGCAGCAATAGCAGCGATTGTGCGTTTTAAATAAGTACGAACCATAGAACGTAAGCTTGCGTTGTGTTTACGTGCTTTAACGTTTTGACGAGCACGTTTTCTAGCTTGAGCAGAGTTTGCCACTCGTGCACTCCTTGAAATAGATTGGTCTGGGCGGGCTGCAATTACTTCCGAAAACCAACATCAGAAGAATTATCACCAGCCCGTAAACAAGTGCCATATTTTGATGAAACTAGACAGTTAAGTCAAGTCTTGACATGCTTTGACAACATTTTAGCTGCAGAAAAATCAGAAAGAAACAGGTAGATTAGCTTTAAGCCTCAGAGATTGTTTAAAAAATGACAAATTCTATTCAAAATGCAATTGTAATTGGTGGGAATGGTTTAGTTGGGCAGCAATTGGTCAAACAGCTTAATCAGCTGCCTGAATGTAAAAATATCACCGTTGTTTTGCGTAGACCTTGCTCGGAATTAAATCGCTTAGAAAAAGTCCAGACGTTACTCCTCGAAGACTTTTTATTGCTCAATGATGAAGATGTGAGCGGTTATAGTCATGCATTCAGTTGTTTAGGCACAACCTTAAAAAAGGCAGGCTCAAAGCAGGGATTTTATGCTGTGGACTATACCATCAATGCACATTTTGCCGAATTATTGCAGGCGAAGGGTACGCATTACATATTGGTCAGTGCTTTGGGAGCAGAAGCCAAATCAGCCGTATTTTATAATCGTGTCAAAGGTGAGCTAGAACAATATATTGAAAGTTTGGATTTAGACAAAGTATCAATTTTGCGTCCATCTTTATTATTGGGTGAGCGCAACGAACAACGGCGTTTAGAAGATTTAGGACAAAAGCTGTATCTTAAAATATCACGATTTATTCCCGATCATTTTACATATAAGCCAGTAAGTGCTACGCAAGTGGCTCATACTATGGTCGAGGCAGCGCAATCGCAAATTCATAAATTTCAAATTTATGATAATTTACAAATACAAAAAACCAAGTAAAAGGGGAACAACGTGTCTACAGTACCATTCGTAACTTGTGACTTATTAGATGACCATCCAGAACATGACCTTCAAGTGGTGATTCCATCTTTGGATGGTAAATTTTTCAAAAGTTACGGTGCACGTAAAACTTTTGGTGGTCAAATTGTGACTGTAAAATGCTTTGAAGATAACTCACGTGTAAAAGAGTTATTGGCAACCGATGGCACAGGCAAAGTTTTGGTGGTAGATGGTGGGGCATCTATGCGCTGTGCCTTAATGGGTGACTTGATTGCTGAATCCGCAGTGAAAAATCACTGGAATGGCGTGATTATTTACGGCTGTGTACGTGATGTCGATGCAATTGCAGCACTTGATTTAGGCGTACATGCTTTGGCTTCAATTCCACAAAAAAGTAACCGCAAAGGCGTGGGTGAAGTGGATGTGAGTTTGCATTTCGGACAAGTCACTTTTAATTCGGGCGATTATGTCTATGCTGATAACAACGGTATTATTGTGGCAAAAGAAAAGTTGGTCGATTTATAAGCGGTTTGATGGCGCAGTCATCAAATTGCTGAGCACATCACAAGGAAAACAAAATGGTGCATCATCAAATTAAAGTCATTCAGGCAGTGGCATCTATGCTTACCGAAGGTGGACGTGGAGTGAATGGGACAGCATTTCCCAAGCAACCCGAAAAAGCCTTAAAGTTATATGAGTTTGAAGGTTCACCATTTTGCCGTCGTGTACGCGAAGTCATGACCTTGTTAAATTTGGATTATGAGGTTTATCCATGCCCCAAAGGTGGCACAAAATATCGACCTTTGGTGAAACAACTGGGTGGTAAAACTCAGTTTCCATTTTTAATTGATGAAAATACAGGTGATCAGCTCTATGAATCACAGCAGATCATTCATCATTTATTCAAACATTATGGCAAAAGTGGAAAAACGCCAAAAAAATACGCGCATTTTCCTAAAATTCCTTATGTTGCACTTGCAGGCACATTATTGAATGGTGCACGTGGTGTGTGGATTAACCAGAAAATTGTAGAGCGCGCTGCACCTGAACAACTGATTGAACTGTGGGGTTTTGAGGGAAGTCCTTATACACGTGTAGTACGTGGTGTATTGACTGAACTGGAGTTGCCATTTAAATTTCATAATGTAGCCAAAGAGCGTTGGCAAGATCAAGGCTTGGCAAAATTACGTTTAAAACCGGGTAAATATGTGCCACTGGCAGGTGGTAAGCGTGAGCAGGTATTAAAAGTTATGGGTGATAATATTCAAGTCCCATTTTTAATCGATCCAAATACCCAGACTCAGCTTTTTGAATCGGCCAAGATTGTGAAGTATTTACAGCAAACTTATGGCAAATAAGCTTTAAGTCATTTTTTGATTGTTATAAAAGCATCTTCAAGATGCTTTTTTGCATTTGGCAGGATGCAAAATATGCATCATTATAAATAGCCTAAGCAAAGTGGGGTTGAAACACTGACTTATAACATCAGGGGAGCATAAATCACCCTGATCAGTTGCATCTATTTTAGTGAAGCATTTAAACTCTGCAGCATTCACTTTGATTTCGCCAATTTATAGGTTCAAAATGTTCAGCAAACTTACAGGGTTGTTTAAAAATAAAGCCAATCTCGAAGAAATTGCCTATTTAGAAGCACAGAATATTCAATGGGATGCGGAACAAGGCTATATTGTCGATGGTATTTTGCTTAACGATGTTTTGGCAGAGCGTTTAAATTATTTATCCAACCGCCGTATGCAGCAGTTTGATGATTTGGCACAGCTGTATTCTACAGCTATGATTATCAATGAAAAAATTGATCTGGAAATTGCGCAACAGCGTTTTAACACAATGC
Organism: Acinetobacter sp. Swhac1; assembly: GCF_013390985.1. NCBI lineage: Bacteria > Pseudomonadati > Pseudomonadota > Gammaproteobacteria > Moraxellales > Moraxellaceae > Acinetobacter > Acinetobacter sp. Swhac1. The sequence goes on from NZ_JACASN010000025.1 coordinate 9,284, forward strand.
TTGGTAATACCGAAGAAAACTTACTGGAATTTAAAGCGATTGTTAAAAAATTGAATGATTATTATCGACAGTTTTTACGTGATCAAAAGTAAAGAGGCGTGTGTATCAAACTTTAAAGCTCGCTGTTTTATAAAATTTTGCAATTAAATACGCTGTAATGGTGGATGAAAAAAATTACGTAAAACCGTCAATTCATCGTGCTAGTATAAGCCCCATGTTGTTTAGACCCTAAAGCTATATACATGTTCCAACACGAAATTTCCCAACTCAATTTAGCACAACTGAAAGCTGGCGAAAAACGCTGGATTGGTAATCTACAAGGTTCCGCCGCAGCATTATTATTTAAAGAAATTGGTCAGCAGAATCAGCATTTATTTGTGATTGTCGCGCGCAATCAACAACATTTGGCGCAGTTAGAAAGCGAATTAGAATTTTACGGGGTAAAACCGACTATTTTCCCCGATTGGGAAATTTTGCCTTATGACCGCTTGTCACCGCATCAAGATATTGTGTCGGAGCGTTTGGCGATTTTATCCAATATGCCGCAGCAAGGTGTATTGTTGGTTGCTGCAAGCACTTTGGCACAACGTGTTGCACCAACCTCATGGGTGTTAGGCGAGCATTTCGATATTCGTGTTGGGCAAAAGTTTGCTTTGGAACAACAAAAACAGCGTTTGGTACAAGCAGGCTATCATCTGGTCGATACAGTCTATGATCATGGTGAGTTTGCTGTGCGTGGCAGTATTATGGATATTTATGCTTCGGGACAGGAAGCACCCATCCGTATTGATTTATTTGATGATGAAGTTGAAACCTTAAAGTTTTTTGATCCAGAAACGCAGCGTACCACCCAAAGTTTGCAGAATTTTACGGTTTTACCCGCCAAAGAATTTCCATTAAAAGAAGGTCGTGCGATTTTCCGTGACCGCTATGCAGAAAGTTTCCCAACGGCAAACCCGAAAAAGAACCCTGTGTATCAGGATGTGTTAGAAGGCATTGCATCGCCTGGTTTAGAGTTTTATTTTCCGTTATTCTTCACTCAAGCACAGCTTGAAGGTCAAAATACATTACTTTCATACTTACCAAAGCATTGCATTGTCATTACAGATAAGGCGGTGGATGACTGTTTAACTCAATTTTGGAAAGATGTGCTGTATCGTTATGAGGACAGACGTCATAACATCGACCAGCCGATTTTGCCGCCTGAGCAATTATTCCTACAACCAAATCAATTATTAGAACAACTGAATCAATTTGGACGTGTGATTGCATCGCCCGAAGCTTTTGAGCAAAAAGCAGGTGTAGTGAACTTAAGCACACTTGTACCACCACGTTTGGCGGTTGATCCTAAACAAGAACAACCCTTTCATGCCGTTAAGCAATATATTGATGCGGCCAATCATCCTGTTTTATTGGTGGCAGAAAGTGCAGGTCGTCGTGAAACCTTAAAAGATGCGTTGCGTGCCGCTTTGGGTGAAATTCCACAAGTGGAGAGTTTTGAGGCATTTCAGCAGTCTTTACAAGCCATTGCGATTACCAATGCACCTTTAGATCGCGGCTTGGTCATTCAAGATCAATTGAGTGTAATCTCAGAAAATCAGTTGTATGAACATCGTGTGGTGCAGCGCCGTCGTAAACGTCAGCAGGAAGTTTCTGAAGAGTTTTTAATTCGCAGTTTGACCGAGTTAAGCATTGGTGCACCTGTGGTACATATTGATTATGGCGTAGGGCGTTATGCAGGTTTAATTACTTTAAATATTGATGAGCAAGAGCATGAGTTTTTACAACTTGATTATGCCGATGCTGCAAAAGTGTATGTACCTGTTACCAATTTGCATTTAATCAGCCGTTATAGCGGTGGTGATCCAGACCTTGCGCCTTTGCATAAATTAGGCACAGATGCATGGAATAAAGCCAAACGCAAAGCGTTGGAACAAATTCACGATGTGGCAGCAGAATTACTGCATATTCAGGCACGTCGTCAATCTAAACCGGGTTTTGCTTTTGAGTTGGATCATAGTCTTTATATGCAATTTGCCAGTGGCTTTGCTTATGAAGAAACCCTAGACCAAGCCAATGCAATTGAAGCGACTTTACATGACATGCAACTGGCAAAACCAATGGATCGTTTGGTCTGTGGTGATGTTGGTTTTGGTAAAACCGAAGTCGCCATGCGGGCTGCATTTGTCGCGGTACAGAATAATAAACAAGTCGCGGTATTGGTTCCGACCACATTGTTGGCACAACAGCATTATGAATCTTTTAAAGACCGTTTTGCCGACTGGCCTGTGCGTATTGAAGTCTTATCGCGTTTTGGTTCAAGCAAATCTCATCAAAAAACCATTGAAGATTTAGCTGAAGGCAAAGTCGATATTGTGATTGGGACGCACAAAATTCTGCAAGAAAATATTCAGTTCAAGCAGTTGGGTTTAATGATTGTCGATGAAGAACATCGTTTTGGGGTGCGTGACAAAGAACGTATTAAAGCGCTGCGCGCCGATGTGGATATGCTGACTTTAACCGCAACGCCAATTCCACGTACCTTAAATATGGCATTTAGCGGTATGCGCGATTTATCCATTATTGCTACACCACCTGCACGCCGTTTAGCGGTCAAAACCTTTGTGCAAGAGCATACAGGCGATACGGTGAAAGAAGCCATTTTACGTGAATTGTTACGTGGTGGTCAGGTGTATTTCCTGCATAATGAAGTGGAAACCATTGAGCGTAGTGCTGAAACCATTCGTGAATTGGTACCAGAAGCGCGGGTTGCAGTTGCGCATGGGCAAATGCGCGAGCGTGAATTAGAGCAAGTCATGCAGCAGTTTTATCATAAAGAATATAACGTGTTGGTTTGCTCAACCATTATTGAAACAGGGATTGATGTTCCAAATGCCAATACCATTTTAATTGAACGTGCAGATAAACTCGGATTGGCGCAGTTGCACCAACTACGTGGTCGTGTTGGACGTTCGCATCACCAAGCTTATGCGTATTTGCTGGTACCTTCCATTAAGGGCTTAAAAGGCGATGCTGAAAAACGCTTGGATGCGATTCAGCGTGCCTCAACTTTGGGTGCAGGTTTTATGCTGGCAACCGAAGACTTGGAAATTCGTGGTGCGGGCGAATTACTGGGTGAGCAACAAAGCGGTTCAATGCAAGCTATTGGTTATAGCCTGTATATGGAAATGCTGGAAAAAGCCACCAAAGCCATTCAAAAGGGTAAAACTCCTAACTTCGATGCGCCATTGTCTTTAACTGCAGAAATTAACCTACACATGCCTGCTTTAATACCAGATGATTATTTGGGCGATGTGCATCAGCGCTTATTGTTCTACAAACGCATTAGTAATACCGATACTCAAGAAAAGCTTGATCATATCCGTATGGAGTTGATTGACCGTTTTGGTATTCCACCACAAGCGGTGAAACAATTATTTGCTGTACATCAACTGCGTTTAAAAGCAGAGCAGTTGGGCATCACTAAAATTGATATTGGTACAAATGGCGGTCATATCGAATTTTCACCAGATACACCTGTGCAAGCCATGAGCATCATTCAAATGATGCAAAAACATCCGACCTATTTCCGTATGGATGGTGGACAGCGTTTAAAAGTGATGGTGATGTTGGAGGAAGCTGAAAAGCGGATTCAATTTATTGCCGATCTATTAAACAGCCTGCTAAAAACTTTGCACAGCTGAGTTTAAAAATGCAAATTGATCCAAATATCATATCGGTAAATTTATGAATATTTGCTAAGAAACCTCTGATTCTATAATGAATATTATTCATGATGAATTTGGTTAAAATTGCACTTTATTTACATCGAAACATGATGGGAATCATACTCAGTTCACTAGGGATGTGATAGTATTACCCATCATTACAATTTGCGTCATTTATAAAGATATGTTTAGTTTGCATCCACAACTTGCTCAAGATACTTTTTTTGTAGGCGACTTTCCTCTGTCAACATGTCGTTTAATGAATGATATGCAATTCCCTTGGTTAATTCTAATTCCACGTGTGCCAGGGGTTACAGAACTATACGAATTAAGCCAGGCAGACCAAGAACAATTTTTACGCGAATCTAGCTGGTTATCTAGCCAATTATCACGTGTATTCCGTGCCGATAAAATGAATGTGGCGGCTTTAGGTAATATGGTTCCACAATTGCATTTTCATCACGTCGTGCGTTATCAAAATGATGTGGCTTGGCCTAAACCAGTTTGGGGTACGCCAGCTGTACCATACAGCAATGAAGTTTTGGCTCACATGCGTCAAACCTTGATGCTTGCTCTGCGTGGTCAAGGCGATATGCCATTTGACTGGCGAATGGATTAATTGAAATGAATTGCCACGCAGGATGCGTGGCTTTTTAATCCTAGATTGGAGTAGGCCGCGGTGTTCATGTACAATTGGATGGAAAGAGATCCCAAACAATTCGAATTTCTGCATCGTTTAGTCGGGTATGCAAGTTTATCCCTGATTATGGTGGTCTATCACTACACCTACGCCGATACCAATTATCAAATTTACCTTCCGTTTTTTCTTACTTTTTTATTACTGATAATTCCTAAATTTTCGCGTTGGCTGCAATATAAATATAGTCATCAAGCCAAGCGTAATATCCTGTTTATTATTGATATTGTGGTAGTCGCAGTATGTTTGTCTGCGGTACATCTGAATTTGGTACTTACTTTTGCCGCTTTATTTGCGCTGCTATATACCGCCATTTATATTAAAGTTTCTTTCTTTTTGGTGGCATTGGCATCCTTATTGGCGGTCACAGTTTTTTATTTTTGTAATATTTTTATTTTTGGTTTTAACGAATATTTTGAACAAAGCAGTACCGAACTTACGATTTTAGCCTTTTTATGTATGATCTTTTACTTTGGCATGGGCAGTGCCTATCAGGCACGTCGTATCCGCTATACCACGGCAAAGAAAGACCATTACTACACACAAATGAACCGCTATATGGAATTTGCGAATCAGCTTAGTCGCTATGCACCTTTGCAGTTGTGGCAATCGATTATGAAAGGTGAGTCGGAAGCGAAAATTGAATATAAACGTAAAAAAATGACGATTTTCTTTTCTGATATTCAAGGCTTTACTGAACTTTCTGAAACACTAATTCCAGATGATTTAGCATTCCTGCTCAATGATTATTTAAGCCACATGACCGAAATTGCCAAGCAATATGAAGCGACGGTGGATAAGTTTATGGGTGATGCGATTTTAATTTTCTTTGGTGATCCAAATACGCAAGGTGTTGAACAAGATGCTAAAACTTGTGTAGAGATGGCTATTGCGATGCGTCAGCAAATGAAATTGTTACGCGAACGTTGGGTCAAAATGGGCTATCCGCCTTTACATATTCGTATGGGTATCAGTACAGGATATTGCCACGTTGGGAACTACGGTGCAGCACATCGGATGGCATATACCATTGTTGGGCGTGATGCTAACTTAGCTGCGCGTTTGCAAAGTGCGGCCGAAGTTGATGAAATTTTACTTTCAGATGACACTTATAAACTGATTAAAAATGATTATTTGTGTGCTCCGAAAGCACCGATCTTTTTAAAGGGGATTCAAGGTCCTGTAAAAACTTGGCAAGTGATGGAAAAATATGCGGCCAGCAAGTCGGATTATCAGCGTTGGTTTGACTACGAATATAAAGGTTTTCATTTGTTGCTTAATTTGGATGAAGTGCAGAATTTTGAATATCCTGAGCTAATTACCGTATTAGAAAAAATGATTAAAAGAATTCAAACGCAGCAAAAGCTGACCAACTCACAGGGCATTGTAAAACTTAATCTTGAAGATGAAGTGATTGAACATCCACCTGTTGAAGAAATTGCCAAAACTCATATTCCTGAAAAACACTAAAATTTTTCTTATAATGTAGATCTCGTTTAACTTTTAAATCCTCAAAAATTTTAAATCTAAAGTTGTGCAATAAAAAAACTGCGCCGTAGCGCAGTTTTTTAGAATTAGCATCATTTTATGATTAATGATTTTCTGAAGCATGGTTAATGGTGTATTTTGGAATTTCGACTTCCAAGTCTTCATTGACCACTTTAACCTGACAAGATAAGCGTGAATCAGGCTCTAAACCCCAAGCACGGTCTAATAAGTCAGCTTCAACATCATCCATTTCTTCTAGGCTGTTAAAGCCTTTACGAACAACAACGTGGCAAGTGGTACATGCACAAGACATATCGCAAGCATGTTCAATTTTAATGCCATTTTCAAGTAAGCTTTCGCATAAGTTGGCATTTTGTTCGACTTCAAACTCAGCACCTTCTGGGCAGAATTGCGCATGTGGAAGTACTTTAATACGTGGCATAATCTTTACCTTAAATTAGTTTGAGTTTGACCAGTCGTCGAGTTTAGTGCCTTTAAGTGCTGCATCAATATGTTGATTCATACGAATTGCAGCAAAAGCATCACTGTGTATTTTAAGCTGTTCAACAGCATGTTCAATGGCTTTAATGTCTTGTCCAGTCAATTCGGCTTCCAACTGCGCTTTGGCAGTATTTAAAGCTTCTAATTGTTCTGGGCTTAATAGTTGTGCATCTACTTTTAAGGCTTGTTGTAAAGCTTCAAGTTCACGTTGTGCTTCAACTTTGGTTTCATGCAAATGACGCAATTGCTTGTCTTCTTCTGCATATTTGAAACCATCTAGCAGCAAACGCTCGGTATCTGCTTCAGATAAACCATAAGATGGCTTGATGTCGATATTTGCAGTCACACCAGAAGTGGTTTCTTTAGCAGAAACACTGAGCAAGCCATCAGCATCGACTTGGAACGTAACTTCAATGCGTGCCTGACCCGCAGTCATTGGTGGAATACCGTGTAGCACAAAACGACCTAAGCTACGACAATGTTCTACCAAATCACGCTCACCTTGTACCACATGAATCAACATGGCAGTTTGGCCATCTTGATAAGTGGTAAATTCTTGGCGACGTGCTACAGGAATTGCAGTATTGCGTGAAATTAAGCGTTCCACCAAACCGCCCATGGTTTCTAAACCCAAAGACAGTGGGGTAACGTCTAATAGCAACGAACCATCTTTGCTGTTACCAATTAGTTGATTGGCGGTAATTGATGCACCAATTGCAACCACTTCATCTGGGTTAATTGTGCATAATGGTTCTTGATTAAATACTTCACGAACAGCTTTTTGCACGGCATAAGAACGTGTTGAACCACCAACTAAAACTACATTTTGAATGTCATCTAGGTCAAGTTTGGCATCGCGTAATACACGTTTGCATACACTAATGGTTTTATCTAAAGCAACCTGAATAATACTTTCAAAGTTTGCACGGTCTAATTGTAGCGTATGCTCTAACAGTTTTAATTCAACACTTTCTGCATTGCTGAGCGCTTCTTTGGCTTTACGTGCAGACACAATAAAGTGTGCATATTCTGCATCATCTAAACTTTCAATATTCAGCTGTTTTTTTGCCCATTTTACAATCAGGCGATCTAAGTCATCCCCACCTAAAGCAGTGTGACCGCCTGTAGCTAAAACTTCAAAAACACCCTGAGAGAAACGTAAAATAGAAACGTCAAAAGTACCACCACCCAAGTCGTAAATCACATAGTTACGGTCTTGTGCTAAGTTGGTGTCTTGATCTAAACCGTAAGCTACAGCAGCTGCTGTTGGTTCGTTCAATAAGCGCAATACGTTTAAACCTGCAAGCTCGGCAGCATCACGTGTAGCTTGACGTTGCGCTTCATCAAAATATGCAGGTACAGTAATTACGGCACCATTTACAGGGTTTTGTAAGCTGGCTTCTGCACGGTCTTTGAGTTGTTTAAGCAATTCTGCAGAAATTTCAACAGGCGTTTTACGTCCTTGAGCTGTTTCGAACGCAGGCATTTGATTGTTTTCACCCACTAACGTATATGGATGTTGAAATTTGATGTCAGCTTTAGAACGACCCATAAAACGCTTGACTGAAACAATGGTGTTTTTAGGATCTGTAGTGATAAATGGCACAGCAGCATTGCCATAATGTGTATTTTGCGCTGCATAATGGACGATAGAAGGCAGTAGCACGCGACCTTGCTCATCATGCAAGACTTTAGCTTTACCAGAAAGAACTGTGGCAACTAATGAATGAGTGGTGCCTAAGTCAATGCCAATCGCAATGCGATGTTCATGCGGTGCACTTGATTGACCTGGTTCTGCAATTTGCAAGAGCGCCATTATGTAAAATCCTTTGCCCGTTAAATATTAAAATACAAACTAAAATTAAAAATCATCGTCTAAATCAAAACTGTCATCATCAAGAAAACGATCTTCAGCTTTGTCTAGGTCAGCCATAACTTTCATGAAAAAGCGTAATTTACGCACAGTGTCACGCGCTTCTGCCCAATCTTCTTCGGCATAGTCAATTTTAAATTCACGGACTAAACCATCAACCCATTGTTGTACTTCAATTTTTAAAGACTTTAAGTCTTCAGCACAACTAGCATCATCCAATTGCTCACGAATTTCTAAGGCGTCTTGTAAAAATTCAAAGTCATGGATGGATTGATCAAGATGATAATCTTGCTTTTTCAATGAGAGTAAATATGCAGCACGACTATCTACCGCAGAAAGTTGTTTAAATGCCTGATTAATTTCACTAGATTTAATCAATGCCTGATCTTTGTCTTCGGCTTTGTCGGGGTGATATTGCTGCTGTAGCTTTAAAAATTCAGCTTTTAAAGTAGCGAAATCAATATCGAGTGCAACAGGAAGATTAAACAACTCAAAATGATTCATGGGAGATGGAATCCGCGATTAGTGTGCAAAATTGACTGCATAAATGCAATTAAAACAGTGTGTTGTACACTGTTTTAAGCAAAAAAGAGGGAAATGGCTGTTATACCGTGAACGATTCACCGCAGCCACATTCACCTTTTTTATTAGGGTTGTTAAACTCGAAACCTTCGTTTAAACCATTTTTGACATAGTCCATTTCCATGCCATCTAGGTAAACTAGGCTTTTCGGATCAACGAAAACTTTAACACCAAACTGTTCAAACATTTGGTCGTGCGTATCGACTTCATCTACAAATTCGAGTACATAAGCCAAACCAGAACAGCCTGAAGTTTTCACACCAACGCGAATACCTTGACCCTTACCGCGATTCTTTAAATAATTGCTGATATGAGTTGCAGCATTTTCAGTTAAATTGATCATGAAAACTCCGTTTGTTTTTCCACAAAACTTAGTAAATTAAGCTTTGGTCTTTTTGCTGCGATAGTCTTCTACAGCAGCTTTAATTGCATCTTCTGCCAATACAGAGCAGTGTACTTTCACTGGTGGAAGGGCAAGTTCAGTTGCAATATCAATGTTCTTGATGGCTTGTGCTTCATCTAAAGTTTTGCCTTTAAGCCACTCGGTAACCAAAGAACTTGAAGCAATGGCAGAACCACAGCCATAAGTTTTGAAACGTGCTTCTTCAATCACGCCTTCGTCATTGACTTGAATTTGCAGGCGCATTACATCGCCACATGCAGGTGCGCCCACCATACCTGTACCAACGTTTTCAGCATTTTTGTCTAAAACGCCAACATTACGAGGGTTTTCGTAATGATCAATTACTTTATCGCTATAAGCCATGTCGCTTCTCCAAACCTCGGGGTCAGCCTTAATATAAATATGGGGGTGAAATTACCTTTATCAATCTAATGGCTTCCTGTCAAAGCCATTAGATTTGGGATGAATTAGTGTTCAGTCCATTCTACTTTAGAAAGGTCAATCCCTTCTTTATACATATCCCAAAGCGGTGAAAGTTCACGTAACTTTTCAACAGCAGCTTTAGTCACAGTTAGGACATGATCAATATCTTCTTCAGTGGTGTATTTACCAAAACTGAAACGAATTGAGCTGTGTGCAAGTTCGTCTGAAAGACCTAGTGCACGTAATACATAAGATGGCTCTAAAGTCGCTGAAGTACACGCAGAACCTGAAGATACCGCAGCATCTTTAAGAGACATCATTAAAGATTCACCTTCAACAAAGTTGAAGCTGACGTTTAAATAGTTGGCTACGTTTAGTGTTGGGTGACCATTCAGGAAAACTTGTTCCATGGTGTTCAAGCCATTCCAAAGTTTGTCGCGCAATACACGTAAACGGGCTTGTTCAGAAGCCAAGTTTTTGCCTGCAAGTTCAAATGCTTCGCCCATACCTACAATTTGGTGGGTTGCAAGTGTGCCTGAACGCATGCCACGCTCATGACCGCCACCATGCATTTGTGCTTTTAAGCGTACGCGTGGACTGCGGCGTACAAATAGCGCACCAATACCTTTAGGGCCATAGATTTTGTGTGCAGAGAAGCTCATTAAGTCTACTTTTAAGGTAGATAAATCAATTTCTACCTTACCTGCAGCTTGCGCAGCATCAACGTGGAAGAAGATTTTTTTGGCACGGGTGATTTCGCCAATTGCAGCGACATCGGTAATCGTACCAATTTCGTTATTGACCATCATCAATGATACTAAAATGGTGTCTGGACGAATTGCCGCTTCAACCATTTCAGGTGTAATTAAACCTGTTTGTGGTTGTGGCTCTAAGTACGTGATTTCAAAACCTTCAGATTCAAGCTCACGGCAGGTATCTAAAATGGCTTTGTGTTCAATTTTAGAGGTAATAATGTGTTTGCCTTTAGACGAATAGAATTGTGCTACGCCTTTTAGTGCAAGGTTATCTGATTCTGTTGCACCAGAAGTCCACACGATTTCACGTGGGTCTGCTTTGATCAAGTTCGCAACTTGTTCACGTGCATATTCAACTTTTTCTTCTGCTTGCCAGCCATAAGCGTGCGAACGAGAAGCGGCATTACCGAAAGTCCCATCAAAAGTCAGGCACTCCATCATGCGTTCTGCAACTTGAGGATCTACAGGAGTGGTTGCTGCGTAGTCAAGATAAATTGGACGTTTCATGTCAAATACCTGTAACCGATAACAGAGCTGAATCAAACGGTGCTGTGTTCTGGCGAATGGCAACAGTTTGTACGTTGTCACGCGCAACTAAATCAGCAAGTGAGATTTTAGCGAGATAGTCGGCAATATGATGGGAGAGTTCCTGCCATAAGTCGTGAGTCAAGCACATTGCACCATTTTGACAGTTGCCTTTATGGTCGCAACGCGTTGCATCAACAGTTTCGTTTACGGCTTCAATGATTTCTAGCACAGTGATTTCATTTGCACTACGTGCTAAATGGTAACCACCGTTAGCACCGCGAACACTAGACACTAAGCCGTGGCGCTTAAGTTTTGCGAATAACTGCTCAAGATAAGCAACAGAAATAGTTTGACGGGCTGCAATTTCAGCAAGCGTGATCGTTTGTTCAGTTGGCTGCAAAGCTAAATCAAGTAGAGCAGTCACTGCGTAGCGACCGCGAGTTGTTAAGCGCATGATTCGATACACATGATTAGACTAGATATGGGTATTCTATGAATCCCGACTAAATTAGTCAAGTATTTTATTGTGATATTGTGCGCGAGGATTTACGCTGTTTTTCTTGATATTTTAATGCGTTTAAACGATCCATAAATTATACACTAATAACGTAATTAATAGTACTGTTATTACACCAAAGACGATGTTAATGCGCTTTTGACGACGTTCAATCCGACGAATACGGTTTTTATGCTGTTTAAGCTCAACTTGTAGGGTGTTGATCTTAGAGCGTTGTTCATCAATTTTGTCTAAAAGTGGGGCAATGCGCTTTTTAGAACCAATCACTTCTTGTTCTTGCGGTGCTTCTTTCAGCCATTGTTTCCAGTCAGCTAAAACTTTGGGTGCACTAAAATGCAAAATTAGATCACGAAACTCATCTTTAAGGGTAATGTCACCATCTATACGCATGTGTTTAATACTGCGACGATTACCTAAAATAAAGATTTTAAATAAATCTATGAGGGTGGTGCGCACATCTAAATCGACAGCTTGTTCAGGTGCTTTGCTGTCAAATAAGATGCCGTTTGGATTGAATTCCACGTAAATGTCGAAATAAGGAATATAGCTATTAATTTTAATGGTGATTTTCTGGTCGACAAACTTTTTAGCCTGCAAAGCGACCACACGATCATGTTTTAGAATAAAGCTAAAAATTGTTTCCAGCACAATCATGAGCATGGTCAGCAACAAATGTGGATTACTTTGTCTTTGTTGCGAATCACTCATAAAATCAAGTCCCTAAATCTAAAGTTGAATTCCTTGTTTTGCGCTTCGTTGAGAATACATTCTAAGAAGCGCAGCGAATAATCTTGCTTTGTAGAACAGTTTAGCAAAACGATCAAGTATTTAATTTGCTATTATGAAAGCATTTTGTAGGTTTATTACATTCACGTGCGCATAAAATAAGCAGGAGAGAGGTTCATGGAAAAAACGACGGATAGCGTAGAAAAGCATTTGGTTGAACCAGAAACCACATTGAAAAATAAAGATAAATTACGCTCAGGACGTAAATCATCACTCGATTTTCGTAAATATACCAAGCAAATTTGGCTAGCAGGTTTAGGTGCATTTTCACGCGCAGAAGAAGAAGGCAATAAATTGTTTGACTCTCTGGTCAAGGTGGGTGAGGAATTAGAATCTAAAACTACAGAAATTGCCGATCAAACAGTTGAAAAAGTGTCTGAAAAAGCCAAAGAGTCGGTCATTGATACTAAAGATAAAGTTGAGCGTTTAATTGACCATAGCGTCAATCATTCTTTAAATAGAATTGGCTTGGTGACAGCAAAAGACCTACAACATTTGGAGCAATTGGTACTGCAATTACATGCCAAAGTCGATGCGTTGATTGAAGAAAATAAACAATTAAAAGAAGATGTTGCGAAAAAGTAATTCTGTGGAAAGGGGGCTTAAAGGATGTTGCTTTATTATACATCGGGTATTTTAGGGCAAAACTGAATAGAGGCTAACAGTTCCATCGTTTTTACCATTTATTTTGCATAAAAGCGTGCAGGGAGTATTGCTTTTACCCTCAAAGCATTGCTATAAAGGCGTTACGGTAATTTAAATTAAATCTCTGGACCTTAAATAAACGATATTAAGAGGACGTAATTTTCATGAATAAATCAGAATTAATCGATGCAATTGCAGAGAAAGGGGGATTGTCTAAGACTGATGCAGGTAAGGCCTTAGACGCAACAATTGCTTCTATTACTGAAGCGCTTAAAGCGGGTGATACTGTAACCCTCGTTGGTTTTGGTACATTTAATGTGAAAGAGCGTGCTGCTCGCACAGGTCGTAACCCACAAACAGGTGCTACACTTGAAATTAAAGCAAGCAAAGTACCAAGCTTTAAAGCGGGTAAAGGTTTAAAAGATTCAGTAGCATAATCTTTTAAAATGCCAAGAAAGCGCGCCAATTGGCGCGTTTTTTATTAATAATGTCAATAAACGGCTTCAACGCATTCATTCGTTGAGGGTTTTCAGTTAAAATCTCGCACAAATAAAATATTGGAATACTTATGGAATCTTTTCGTAAAGTTATTAAGGGTTGGTTGGGCAAAGTTTTGCTCGTCTTGTTCTTGACCCCTTTAGCACTTGTAGGTATTGAAGGATATTTTAGTGGAGGTCAGTCTGAAGACACTGCACAAACAGTCAATGGTCAGCAAATTTCAAAACGAGAATTAGATAATCTGACCAATTCCTTGAAAGAACAATACTTGGCCTATACCAATGGTGATGAAACACTATTGAATCAAAATTATATTCAAAACAAAGCCAAAGATACGTTGGTTGCACGTACCTTGTTATTACAACAAGCTGAGAAATTAGGGATTTCTTTGAGCGATGCACAAATTGAACAAATGATTGCACAGCAACCGAATTTCCAACAAGATGGCAAGTTTTCTGAAAGCTTGTATGCGAACTATCTGCAATCTGTAGGCATGACCAATCAGGCGCTTGTGGCAAATTTACGCCAAGACCATGCGTTAAAAATGCTGAGTGCTAGCTTTACCGATTATGCTTTAGTTAGCCCGTCTGATATTCAGCAAATTGCCAATTTACAAACCCAGCAACGTACTTTGCATTTATCTAGCATTAAGTTAGATGACTACAAGAAAAACATCATCACAAATGCACAAGAGATTGCTGCGTATTATGAACAGCACGCCAATGCCTTTAAACAGGTTGCTAGCGTTGATGTCGATTACATTGTGGTGACTCCAGCCAATATTGCACCTGCAAATACGGCTGTCACTGACGCAGAGTTACAACAGGCTTATCAAAAGTTTGTCGAAACTCAAAAAGGTGCTGCTGTACCGACAGTGAAACATATTTTAATCACCACCGATGCGCGTGATGATGCCGCAGCTAAAAAACTTGCAGAGCAAGCCGCAGCTGAAATTAAGCAAGGTACAAGCTTTACTGCAGCTGCACAAAAGTATTCGGATGATCCTGAGTCTAAAGCCAAAGGTGGTGAGGTTGCAGGTTATGAAGCAGGCGTATTTGGCGATGCCTTTGACAAAGCCGTGGGTAGCTTAAAATCTGGTGAAGTATCACAGCCGATTAAAACTCAATATGGCTATCATGTGATTCAAACAGAAGGTGCTACAGTTCAAGTCCCTGCGTTTGAAACTCAAAAAGCACGTTTAATGGCAGAGTTGCAAAAAGCCAAAACTGAAAATGCGTATACCGATACCATCAACAGCTTAAATGAATTGGTGGTGAGTAGTGATGCTTTAGATGTTGTGGCAGAAGAAGTGAAAACGGCCAAAGTCGAATCTGTTAATGGTTTAACTTTGGCGGCGCAGCATCCTGTTTTAAGCCAGCCATCTGTCAAAGTTAAATTGTTTAATGATGATGTGAAAAATGGCGATCGCAACGCATCGAGTAACATTACTTTAGCCAATGGCGATGTGGTATGGGTGAAAGTGCGTAATTACCATGCCGCAGGTGTGCAAACTTTAGAAGAAGCAACACCCCGCGTAAAAGCTAAACTGATTGAGAAAAAAGCCTTTGATGCAGCGAAAAAAGATATTCAAGCTGCGTTGGATGCCTTTAAAACTCAACCTGCAGCGACCGTTTTGGCGAAAAACCAAATCCGTTTTGAAAATGCAGGCACATTCACCCGTGCAGATGGTTTGTTAAAGCGTGAAATTGAACGTGCTGCATTTAGTGTGCTTGCGCCTAAAGATGGTATGTGGTCAGTAACAACAGCATCTATACCAAATGAATTGGTGGTGGTAGCTGTATCAAATGTAAACGATACTACATCGAATGCTTTAACGCCTGAGCAACTGAAAGAGTTAGCGCAGTTGTATCAACAATTACGTGCTCAACAAGAGCTAGATGACTATACGCAATATTTGAAATCGAAAGCGAAAATCAAATAAGTGATGAACATCTACAAAAAAACCAGCAAATTTGCTGGTTTTTTTGTGCATTTAAAATGATTAGACAAGCAGTTTCAAGATTTATTCAGCGCGAATTTTTAGCTCATAACCTGTGTATTTACGAATGTTGATGACACCTGTATCCAAGATTAAATATTGCCCTTTAATTCCTTGCAGTTTGCCGCGAATGATTGGGGTTTTATCTAAGTTATGCGATTTAATTTTCTCAGGATACTGTTCTACAGGGTACACAAATTCACGCGGAAGTTCCTGATCTAAAAGCTCTACCGTTTCGTTGAATTCAAGGTTTTGACTAAACTCATCACGAATGGTCTGAATTTTAGGCGCAAACTCTTCAATCAGTTGTTCACGCACTTCAATTAGGTTTAGCGGCTCTGCTTCGCCTTTGAGTAGTTTGCGCCAGTCGGTTTTATCTGCGACTTGTGTACCAAACATAACTTCCAATTGCCCAGATAAACGGCGTGAGCCGACTTTCATAATTGGCAAGGCTTGAGTTGCGCCCTGATCTAGCCAACGTGTTGGCATTTGACCTAAACGGGTGATTCCCACTTTTAAAGCACTTGAATTGGCTAAATATACGATGTGCGGTTGAAAGCAGACTTCTTGAGCAAAACTATCTTCACGACAGGTACCTAAATGATAGTGGCAGGTTTCAGGTTTCATGATGCACATATCACAAGATGCTTTGGTTTTAAAACACTTAAAGCAATGTCCTTGCGAATAGGATTTTGGGGTTTTTACGCCACAAGAAACACAATAAATATTGCCAGTCCATTCCAGTTCGAGTTCTTGCCCAAGCTTAAAAGGCAGGTCAATTTCTGAACGGTCTAGAATAAATTTATATTCAACATTTGCCTTGTGTACCTGTTCATCAGTTACACTATGGTCCTTAAGACCTGCGTGCATTTTATGGCAAATGCCTTGTAGTTCCATAAGAATACTCTCTCAAAAATGAAGGAATGCAGTGATGGCTGAAATGCGTTTAATTCAAGCATTAATTGATGATTTATCTCAACAACAGCCAATTTCGACTGCATTGTGTATAGGGCAAAATATTGAAGCAAGCCCGAAGCATAACAATCAAGCGGCTGATGAGCAGCCAACTATCCAATGGCAGTATTTTAGCGCATTGGCATTTTTAAATCTGCCTTTTACCCAACGTTTTGATTTGGCAGTTATATTTTTGGATGCTTCAGATTTCGCCTCGCAGACGCCGCAACACACCTCGCAAATTTTGGTGAAGCTACGTGACTTATTTGCAAAGCGTATTGTGGTGGTTGCTACGCGTCAAGATGAGCAATTGCTTAGAGCGCTTGGTTTTACGCAATTGATTGAACATCGCTTTGAGCAGCATCATTTATGCTTATGGCAATTTAATATTTTGACTTATAAGCACGTGCCTGATTGGTTTAACTCTAAGTTTTGGGCAAATCCTGAAAATTGGGATAAATTCCGTTGGTAAGTGCTGGATTAAACTAACAAAAAACCTAATAATGTTAAATGTTTAACATAAATTTAGGATATTGCAAAATTTAACAATTTCAAGCGCGAAATTCAGTCAAAACTTCGTATGCTGTCATAAGGGCATATTGAGGAACATAAAATGACTAATTTAAGCAATATTGTTGAAATTTTAGCAAAGCAGGCATTGGGCGCGAAACAGCAATCTAATCAATCTCAAGGTGGATTGGGCGGTATTTTAGGCTCAGTTTTGGGGCAACTTGGTGCTAATAACCAACAATCTGCACAAGGGGGCTTGGGTGGTATTTTGGGTTCAGTACTTGGTCAGTTAGGTGGGCAACAACAGCGTTCTGCTACAGGTGCTTCAGGTGCACAAAGTTTATTGATTGCAGTCTTGCCTTTGGTATTGGCATGGATTCAAAAACAGGGTGGATTGCAAGGTGCTTTGGATAAACTCAAAGGACAGGGCTTAACCAGTCAGGTGGCTGATTGGGTGTCTACAGACCCAGGTGAAAATGCACATGTAGGTGCTGAACAAGTACAAAGTTTATTTGATGATGCCGATGTAGAGCAGGTTGCACAGCAAACTCAGGCGCCAAAGCAAGATATTTATAATGCGATTTCTGCAGTATTGCCGCAAATTATTGATTCATTGACACCACAAGGTGAGCAAACGAGTAAGCAAGAAGCCAATGACGATATTCAGCAAGTAATGAATTTAGTGTCTGGGTTTTTAAAGCGTTAAATTTAAGAAAAAATAAAAGGGCATAAGCCCTTTTATTTGTAGAATTCACTTTAATCTTAAGATTAGAAGTTATATTCCATACCTAAACCAAATACTGTTTTGTTATCTTCTTCAAGATCTACACCAGTAATATCAAGTTTTTGTTGTGCAAGAACACCGTAGAAACGAGTTTGTTTATTGAGGTTGTAGTCAATACCGATACCATATTGGTCAATGGTGATATCACCATCAAATGCGTCAGCTGTAGTTTCAGCAGTTTGGTATTGAGCTTTAACAACCCATGGTGTGTTGCCAACTTTATATGTTGAGCTAAGTAACCAAGCTTTTTCTTCTAAACCTTCAAGACCTACAATTTTGTCAGTTGGTTCTGCTTGTTGGTAAAGAGCACCAA
Organism: Acinetobacter sp. Swhac1; assembly: GCF_013390985.1. Lineage (NCBI taxonomy): Bacteria > Pseudomonadati > Pseudomonadota > Gammaproteobacteria > Moraxellales > Moraxellaceae > Acinetobacter > Acinetobacter sp. Swhac1. The sequence continues at coordinate 27,268 of NZ_JACASN010000025.1, forward strand.
GTACTAAACCGTTTACACCTACTTTGCTAAAATCGTAAGAACCAGTCACACGTACAGCATCTGAATATAGTTTTTTATCTACTCCAGCGTATTTACCTTCAACGCCAAAGTTACCTGCTAGTGCAAGAGCGATACCAACATCTTTATTATCATAAGTCAAAGAAGTAGAGATAGAATCACCAAAACCATCGCGTTTTCCTTTTTGACCAGATGTGGCATAGTCTTTAGTTGCATCTTCACCTTGTTGCGCTAGGATATTAAATTGTAAGCCACCTAGCATTTTTTTGTCTGTTTCAAACCCTATAGAGTTTTTAAGACGATCTTCACCATACATCATGTTTGTGATATCAAGGGTGTGATCATTAAAGATATCTTGGTATTTTCCAGCAGCATTTTTGAAATAAGAATCAAAAATACCAGCTTTTAAAGTACCTACATTTTCAAACTTTAAACCACCAAAAAGATTACGTTTTTTGAAAGTTTGAGCATCATTTTCATCACCATCAGCACTGATTTCCCATTCAGCCACATAAACTGCTGATACATTTTCAGTTAATTTTTCTTCGCCTTTAACCCCAATACGAGAAGCGTTAGAATTTAATTCAGTGACATCTTGATCTTTTTCAAAATCATCATTTTGAATTTGGTCAACCGATAGATTGATCTTACCATACAAAGTTGGTGCTGCTTGTGCTGCGCTTACACCCATTGCTGCAACAGTAGCTGCTAGAAGCAATTTTTTCATCAAGATTTCTCCAAAACACTTTTAAAAATGGCATTCGCCTTGCTTTCTTATTTAGTTAGCTTGTGTACAAAAAGTTACACAAGCTCACCAACTTGCTAAGCAGTATCTGTAAACTTCGTGACATTGAAGTGAAGAAAAAATTACAATTTGATGACGGGTAATAAAATGTAATAAATAGACTTCTTGCGTTAGTGACATTTTAATCACCCGAAAGCTATATTTTATGAGCTTTTAGCCAATTCAAAAATTAGATAAAACTATACTTTCGCAAGAGATCTAATAATTGTGATTTATTTTTAAGTATTTGAATTGTATTTAAATAAAAAATGGAGCAGTTGCTCCATTCATTTTGTATGACATTTTTGAAATTTTTAAAGCGCTGCTTTAATTTTTTCTGCTTGGGCTTTAATTTTTTCTTGATCGCCCATTTGTGCAGCATGTTTCCCAAGTTGATGAACCGAGGTTGGAATTAAGTGAAAATGCACGTGAGGGACAGTTTGACCTGCACTAGTACCTGACAATTGCATTAACACGATACCATCTACACCCAAAGCTTGCTCCATTGCTTTCGCAATTTTTTGCACAATTTGAATAGTATAGGCTGCTGCATCTGCGGGTAAATCCAATAAAGTCACTGCAGGCGTTTTAGGAATCACAAGAGTGTGACCATCGGCTTGCGGCATGATGTCCATAAATGCAAGCACTTGGTCATCTTCATACACTTTAATCGCAGGAAGTTCGCCACGTAGAATTCTTGCAAAAATATTTTGATCATCGTAAGCCATTATGATTCCTTAAATTCAGCCTATGCTATTTTTTTCAGAACGATTATTTACAGTTCAGTTCTTTTTGACGTGCTTTGATTGTGTCAAGACGTTGTTGTTCTTTTTCAGAGAACTTTGGCTTTGTTGTATAGCAGTTGTCATTACCAAAACGGGCTTTAGCTTCAGGATCTTTAAAACAGAAGCCTTTTGATGCGTAAATCACATCATGGTCATTTTTAAGTTTTTGACATTCTTGTTCAGATGCAAAAGTAGTTGAACTTGCCCCAATTAAAGTTGCAAGGCTTGCAAATACGGCAATGCTAAACTTGTTCATAAGAGTTTCCTCTATTTAATGATGGTGTGACTAGCCACTTAATACACATTATTGGGTTTATGGCTGTATATTCAATGGCGAGTTCTTACTCTAGGGTAATATTACTCCATAATTCATACATTTTCACAGCAGTGGAAAAATCACTGTCTTTTTCTGCGGTTAAATTCGCTGCTTGAATCAGGCTTTGGGTTAAAGCCAATACAGGTGCAGGCAAAGCTGCTTCATGGACTAAATCTAATGCAATCCCTGTGTCTTTAGCCAGTAAAGGGAGTGCAAAAGTATTTGGAAAAGCGCGATTCAGTACTCGCTGCGGCAAAATCATTTCCGTTACTGCGCTTTTACCACTTGAAGCATTTATGCATTGCAAGGCCTGATTTAAGTTTACGCCATGTGCTTTTAAGGTGGTAAAACCTTCAGCTGCAGCACACAAACTCACTGCCATTAACATATTATTCACCGCTTTTACGGCAAAGCCAGCACCAGGTTCACCCACATGCTGAATCACTTTACCAAAAGCCTGAATTGCAGGTAGGGCTTTTTCAAAAGCAGCAGCTTTACCGCCAATCATGACTGTTAATGTGGCATTTTCTGCACCAATGGTTTGTCCGCTTACAGGTGCATCTAAAAAGTCGATCTGTTGTGCTTCAAGTTGTTGTACCAATTTTTTAGCACTTTCGGGTACGCCACTGGTGCAATCGACCCAGACTGAACCTGCTTTAAGTTGAACTTGTGCAATCAGGTTTTCAACTTCGGTACTGGTGGGCAAGCAAGAAAAAATAATATCTGCTTGCACCGCTTGAGCCAATTCAACCGCTTGTGTGCCATATTCAGCAGCATGTTGCTCGGCTTTGGCAAAGTTACGATTCCAGACATAGACCGTATCAAAATGTTTAGGTAAATGGGCTGCCATGCGGTAGCCCATTGCGCCTAAGCCAATAAATGCAACAGATTGAATCATGTTTTTGCTCTCTTTATGCAATTTTGCTAGATCGTTGTTCTAACCAAGTGGTCAGTTTAGGCCAGAATTCATTGGCACTTTTTTGACTGGACATTAAACCCAAATGTCCACCTGGAATAAGAGTAAACGTGACATCGGTACTACTTGTCAATTCACATAAAGGTTGAGCAGCTTCAGCAGTGACAATTTGATCGCTATCACCCGCACCGACCAAAAGTGAACAATGAATATTTTTAAGGTCTATCTGATGTTGTTTGAGTTGAATATGACCTTGTTTGAGTGGGTTTTGCAGCCATACATTCAATACCATGTCCTGATTAATCCCACCCGGATAATCAATCATATTATTTAAAAAATTGGCTAAAGTTGCGTTTTCATGCAAGGTTTGTAAGTCGTGCAGATTCGACAGCATCTGTTTATTGCTTTCCAGCCATGCTCTAGGGTCTAAAATCTTAAAACCAATCGCATTGATTAAACCCGGTGTATGAATTAAATGCTTTGGAATTTTTCCTGAATAAAAGGCATGTTGCAATTTGGGATATTTAGAAATCAGTTGATTGGTCAGTTGAAAGAGTTTACCAACCCGCCCCGAAGCATAGCTATCTACAGGGCTACCCAAAACCATCAAGTTTTTAATATGAGTTGTTTGTTGGTCGGCGGTATAAAGCATGGCAAAAATACCCGCCATACTCCAACCATGTAGTGAAATTTGTTCGACTTTGGCGTGTTGTAAAATGAGTTGAATACAATTAGGGATTGCATCCTGAATAAAAGCCATAAAATTTAAATGACAATGTTGATAGGTCAATTGTCCCCAATCAACCAAATACACATCAAAACCGCTATGCTGAAAATGTTTCACTAAAGAGCGATAAGGATATAAGTCATAAATCGACATGGTAATTGCTAAAGGCGCAACAAAAACCAGCGGCTCTTTATATTGCTTATCTGGCGAAGCGTAATAGCGAATCTGCGCATACTTATAACGTGCCACGATGTCGTATGGCGTGGTCTGAGATAAGATCAAATCACGGCTTTTAAATAAGCGAGTGCTGAGGTTTTTAAGCTTTTTTCGGTGCGGATTAAATTTTCTTTGTAGCTGATTCATGAGGTGTTCCATCACACGTGGCGCCGATTTGAATGAAGTCTAAGCGATATTTATACATTTTACCTTGACCTTAAATGCGCTTGGCACTCAAAATGTTGGCAATTATTTAACAAACAGGTCTTAGGACTAAGTTTAGGGCTGAGCAGTAAAGATGAGTCAACACGACGACATTGAATATCAATTAGATACTTTGGCAATTCGTACCGGACACAACCGTACAATTGAAGGCGAACACAGTGAGCCAATTTTCCTGACTTCATCATTTGTTTGTGAAAATGCTGCCGATGCAGCTGCAAAATTCTCAGGTGAAATTGAAGGCAATACCTATTCACGTTATACCAATCCAACTGTACAGGCTTTTGAAAAACGCTTGGCAGTATTAGATGGTGCAGAACGTGCGGTTGCGACAAGTTCGGGTATGGCGGCCGTTCATGCGATCACTTTGGCTTATCTTAAAGCGGGTGATCATGTAGTCTGTTCACGTGCTGTATTTGGCTCGATCATTTCACTATTTGAAAAATACGTGATGAAGTTTGGTGTCGATGTCACTTTTGTTGATTTAGAAGATTTAGACAGTTGGAAGCAAGCGATTCGTCCAAATACGCGTTTGTTATTTATTGAAACACCATCAAACCCATTGGCTCAGGTGGGTGACTTGCAAGCGATTGCCGATATTGCACATGCAAATAATGCTTTATTTGCAGTTGATAACACCTTCTGTACCCCAGTTTTACAACAACCAATTAAATTTGGTGCTGACCTAATTATCTACTCATCGACCAAATATATTGATGGGCAGGGACGTGCTTTAGGCGGCGCTGTGGTGGGCAAAGATAAACTGGTTGAAGAAATCAACGGTGTGATTCGTACTTTGGGTAACTCATTAAGTCCATTTAACGCATGGATTTTCTTAAAAGGTTTAGAAACTTTAAGCCTGCGGATGAAAGCACATTGCGCTAGCGCACAAAAACTTGCCGAGTGGCTAGATGCACATCCAAAAGTTGAAAAAGTGTATTATGCAGGTCTGCCGCATCATGCGGGGCATGAGTTGGCGAAAAAACAACAGTCTGGCTTTGGTGGTGTTGTATCTTTTGTGGTGAAAGGCGAGCGTGAAGGCGCGTGGACTGTGATTGACAACACACGCTTCCTATCTATCACCAGTAATTTGGGCGATGTAAAATCAACCATTACCCATCCTGCAACAACATCGCATGGCAGAATGACCCCAGAAGCCAAACAAGCAGCAGGTATCAGCGAAGGTTTAATTCGTGTTTCTGTTGGCTTGGAAGATATTGATGATATTATTCGCGACATCGAGCGCGGTTTAGACCTCATTTAAAACTAAATAGATCATTTGTTCGGAGATTTTTATGAACATTAATATGTTGATGCAGCAAGCGCAGCGCATGCAAAAAGAAGTGGAAAACAACATTAAAAAAGCCAAAGAAGAACTTGCGCAAACTGAAGTGCATGCAGAAGCGGGTGGTGGTTTAGTGAAAGTGACTATGACTTGCCGTAATGTGGTCAAACGCATTGAAATCAATCCTGAATTATTGCAAGACGATGCAGACATGATTGAAGATTTGATTGCCGCTGCAATGAATGATGCTGCCCGTCAAGTTGAAGCAATTGCTGAAGAAAAAATGAAGTCTGCAAACTCAGGCATGGGCTTGCCACCAGGCTTGGCAGGTTTATTCTAAGGAACGGCGTATGTTTAGTGATCGTTTTGATCAACTGGTACAAGCGCTACGCATTTTGCCAAGTGTTGGGCCAAAATCGGCTCAACGCATGGCATTGCACCTGATTATGAAAAATAGAGAAGGTGCAGTCGGTTTGGCTCATGCTTTGAACGAAGCCACTAGCTATATTCATGAATGTTCGATTTGTCACTCATTAACGGAAGATGAAGTCTGCAATATTTGCGCCTCACATGATCGTGATGCACACTTGCTTTGCGTGGTGGAATCTCCAGCCGATGTCATGGCGATTGAGCAAAGCGGCAGCTTCCGTGGTAAATACCATGTTTTAGGTGGGCATTTATCGCCATTAGATGGCATTGGGCCTGACGAAATTGGTATTCCGTATTTGGTTCAGCGTTTAAGTGATGGCAACATTACTGAAGTCATTTTGGCGACCAATGCAACCGTAGAAGGTCAAGCGACAGCACACTATTTGGTAGAAGCAACCAAACATTTGCCTGTGCAGATGACCCGTATTGCGCAAGGTGTGCCGCAAGGTGGTGAACTTGAATATGTCGATAGTCATACTTTAAGTCAGGCGGTGCATAATCGGATGCGAATGAAATAAGCATTTAGGTGCTTATTTCATGTGGATGTTTATTTCGCATGTGTGGCTATTTTATATGAATAATCAATTGATAAATCATCCATGAAAAGGACTACTTGCCTTTAAAGCCAATAAAAAATCAAATTAAGATAAAAAACGATAAAAAATTTAAATTTTCACTGTATCGATTTAGAAATAAGATAAAAATTGAAAATACTGGGCATATTTTTATAGCTAAATGCTATTTAATGTTTAAAATGAACCCCTAGAGAATCCTGTTTTACCTGCTCGCTATGTTCCAATTTATTCATCAACAAAAAGACTTTGAAAATGTCTTGGCATTAATGAGCCAAAACAGCATTTATGGTTTAGACACCGAATTTATTAAGGTTGATACTTTATGGCCAAAATTGGGTGTATTCCAAATTAATGTTAATGATCAGGTCTATTTGTTAGATGGCACTTCTTTAAATTTAAGTGCATTTTGGGAAAAACTGTTTCAGGCGCAGCAAAATATTTTTCATGCCTGCGGTGAAGATATTGATTTAATTTATCATTATGCACAGCAAAAAAACTTAGATAACGTGTTTGATACCCAAGTTGGCATGTCATTTTTAGGGCATGGTTTACAAGTCAGTTATCAAAACGCTTTAAAAACCATGCTCAATGTCGATATTGATAAAGGGCAAACTCGCTCAGACTGGCTTGCACGTCCGTTGTCCGATGAGCAGTTAAATTATGCTGCCAATGATGTGTTGTATCTAATGCAATTGGCAGATAAGGTACAAACCGACTTAAAACAAAATTATTTACTGGATTTTGCACAAGAAGATTGCCGCAATTTAACTCAGGAAATTGGTGAAGAAACACCTTTAGAGTTGTTGTATCAGGATGTGGGCAACTATCGTCATTCACGCCGTCAACTCATGCAATTGCAACAATTGGCCGTTTGGCGTGAGCAAATGGTAAAAGCCTTAAACCAACCACGTAGTTTTATTTTGCGTAATTCTACTATGCTGGACTTGGTCGAGAAAAATCCTAAAAATCAGTTCCAGCTCAGTACTATTAAAGATTTACGTGCGCATATTGTGCGTGAACATGGCAAAACTATTTTAGATTTAATTAAATATTTGCCTGATCAATCACAATGGCCATTACGTATGGCGCGACCAATTCGTCATTCTTCAAAAGAAGTGGGCGAAAATGTAGAACAGGTGATTCAACGTGCCGTACAGGAAACTCAAATTCCAAAAGAAGTTTTGCTGCGTAAAAAATGGCTCAATGCGCTTTATCAGCATGTGGTATTTCATAACGATGAGCAAGATTTGCCTAACTATTTGTTAGGTTGGCGTTATGAATTACTCACCAAGCCTTTAATTGAAGTTTTACATACCGACGAGCGTTATTTGTCTGGTCAGATGAAAGTTGCTGAATAAATCAAACCGATCCACATTTTAAATAAAGCCGTTTTTCACCTGAAAATGGATGAATTTTCACGCCATTCTTTGTTTGAGTGTAAACATAGACCAATGCGTTAATAATGGTTAATGTATCTCGGTTTTTTTTGTTGTATCCTTTGCCTGAGTTTTTAGAGTTTTGTTGTTTATGCACTGTTCAATTTATAAATCGAGCAAAAAAGATGAGATGTATTTATACATCGCCCGTCCTGAGCAAACTGAAGATCAAGCAGAAGCGTTTAACCCGCTAGAGGTTTTACCTGAGCCAATGCGAGTTGCATTTGGTCGTGCGACATTTGTAATGGATTTGCAACTGTCTGAAAGCCGTAAGTTGGCACGTGTGAATGTTTTGCATGTCATGGATTCTATTCAAACACGTGGCTTCTTTATTCAAGTGCCACCAGAAGGCTTAATTAACCCAAATGCCGTTGAACCAGAAGGTTTACGTGGTGCTTAAGCTTTATTCAGGAGTTGAGAAATGAATAGTGTGATGACTGGATTGGATTCAATTCCTGAAACTGCAATTGCTGTTTCTGTTTATTTGTTGGGGAGTGCCATTATTTTATGGTGCTGGTACGAAATTGCCAAACGCTTGCCCAATCCGTTAGGTGGTATCACTTGGATTGTGCTGTTTGCAATTTTACTTACCCCAACAGTATCAGAAGGCAGCAATGCAGCACTTGCCCCAGCCATCTTTGGACTTCTTTTTGGTGTTTTAACCAAAGAAACCCCATTGGTTTGGTCTAATTTATCTGCCATTTTATTTGTGATCGGTCTTGGCTTATTGATCGGTTATTTCTGGTCAAGATACTGTCTTAAACAAACGACTTATAAAGCCAAGAAAAATACCTCACCACTGTAACTAAAACAATTAAGGTAAAATCATGTCTGTTGATGCGCAACAATTTTCGGGTACAGATCAGTACATTGCGACTGATAGTTTAAAACTTGCGGTGAAAGCCGCACGTGCTTTGCAAAAACCGCTTTTGGTGAAAGGTGAGCCAGGTACAGGTAAAACCTTATTGGCAGAGCAAGTTGCTAAAAGTTTGGGTTTAAAGTTGATTACATGGCACATTAAATCGACCACCAAAGCGCAGCAAGGTTTATATGAATATGATGCAGTGTCGCGTTTGCGTGACAGCCAACTGGGCGATGACCGTGTGTATGACGTTAAAAACTATATTAAACCCGGGAAATTGTGGGAAGCATTTACCAGCGAAGAACGCTGTGTGTTGTTGATTGATGAAATTGACAAGGCAGATATTGAATTCCCAAATGACCTGCTACATGAACTCGATAAAATGTCGTTTTATGTTTATGAAACAGGCGAAACCATTACGGCAACACAACGTCCAATCGTGATCATCACATCAAATAATGAAAAAGAGCTGCCAGACGCTTTTTTACGTCGTTGTTTCTTCCATTATATTGATTTCCCAGATGAAGCGACCATGCGCGATATTATCGATGTGCATTTCCCGAATATTTCAAGCACATTGGTTTCAGAAGCTTTACAAGTTTTCTTTAAATTGCGCCAAGTTCCGGGCTTAAAAAAACCACCATCTACGTCTGAATTAATTGATTGGTTAAGCCTATTGATGGCAGATGACATGCCGGAAGATATTTTGCGTAATAGCAATAAAACCAAAGCCATTCCGCCTTTATACGGTGCATTAATCAAAAATGAACAAGATGTGCAATTGCTTGAGCGTTTAGCCTTTATGTCGCGCCGTTAAGGGAGGACAACGCCATGTTCGTACGCTTGTTTTATACCTTGCGACGTTACGGTGTACCTGTCACCACACGTGAATTGATTGACTTAAATCAGGCGGTGGCATCGGGTCTGGTTTTTGCAGATCAAGATGAATTCTATCAACTTGTTAAAACCGTCATGGTCAAAGATGAGCGTTTTTTTGACAAGTTTGACCGTGCCATGAAAGATTATTTTGATGGCATTTCCACTTTTGATTTAGATGATTTACTGCAGCAAGTTCATCAATTGCCTAAAGACTGGTTCGACTTAGAACTATTAGAAAAACATCTCACGCCAGAACAACGCGAAGAGCTGAAAAAAGCAGGTTCTTTAGAAGAATTGATGAAAATGCTGGAAGAGCGTTTACGCGAGCAGCATAAAAAGCATCAGGGTGGCAACCGTATGATTGGTACGGGCGGTACATCACCGTTTGGTGCTTTTGGTGATCATCCTGAAGGTGTACGCATTGGTGGGCCTGGACGTAAGCGTTCAGCTGTTAAAGTCTGGGAGCAGCGTCAGTATCGAAATTTAGACGATGAACAGATTTTAGGTACACGACAAATGCAATTGGCACTGCGTCGTTTGCGTAAATTTGCCCGTCAAGGTGCAGCTGAAGAATTGGATATTGATGGCACTATCCGAGAAACTGCCAAACAGGGCATTTTAGATGTGCAATTGGTGCCAGAACGTCGTAATCGCGTCAAAGTGTTGATGTTGTTTGATGTGGGTGGCTCGATGGATGCACACATCGCCCAATGTGAAAAACTGTTTAGTGCGGCCAAAACTGAGTTTAAAACCCTCGAATATTTTTATTTCCACAACTGTTTATACGACTATGTTTGGAAAGACAATTTACGCCGTAGCAGTACCCGTATGAATACGTGGGATTTATTTAATACCTATGGACGCGACTATCGGGTAATTGTGGTCGGTGATGCGAGTATGGCACCTTATGAGCTGAATTCGATTGGTGGTTCGGTAGAATATATGAATGATGAGGCAGGGCAAGTTTGGTTACAACGTCTGCGTCAGCATTTTGAAAAAACCGCATGGCTGAATCCTGAACAGGAAGGCTATTGGCATTACACACATACCATTGGTTTAATTCGACAAATTTTTGAAAATCATATGTACCCAATGACTTTAAAAGGCATTGAAGATATGACGAAATATTTGGCGCGTTAATCGTCATTTTCGTCAATATCACTCAACTTTTGAGTGATTGTTAGGCGAAGACTAAGTAAGTGCAGACACGATAGGCAACGTGAATTTCAATCTGAGGGGATCGATATGGATCATCAAATCAATGGCATCGCATTACCGAATGAAGACGGTTTTTTTGGGCAATATGGCGGGCAGTTTATTCCACCACATTTAAAAGAAGCCATGGATGAAATTAACGTTGCTTATGAGGAAATTCGTAAAACGGCAGAATTTCAGAATGAATTAAAAGATTTGTTTGCTCACTATGTTGGCCGTCCAAGTCCTTTATTCCATGCCAAGCGTTTATCTGAACAGTTAGGTGGTGCGCAAATTTATTTAAAGCGTGAAGATTTAAACCATACTGGTGCACATAAAATTAACCACTGTTTAGGCGAGGCATTACTAGCCAAATATATGGGTAAAACCAAAGTCATTGCAGAAACTGGTGCGGGACAGCACGGGGTAGCCTTGGCGACGGCATGTGCGCTAGTGGGAATTCCGTGTGAAATTCACATGGGACAGGTGGATATTGAAAAAGAACACCCGAATGTGGTGAAAATGAAAATTCTAGGTGCCAACCTGATTTCAGTGACCCGCGGTACAGCCACTTTAAAAGATGCAGTGGACAGCGCTTTTGAAGAATATTTAAAAGACCCAAAAAACTTTATTTATGCGATTGGTTCTGTGGTTGGGCCACACCCATTTCCAAAAATGGTGCGTGATTTCCAATCTATTATAGGTGATGAAATTAAAATGCAAAGCCAAGAGCGTTTTGGTGTAAACCCAGATTATATCGTGGCATGTGTGGGCGGTGGTTCAAACGCAGTGGGTGCATTTACCGCATTCTTAAATGATGCAGAAGTGAAACTTGTGGGTGTTGAGCCTGCAGGGCATGGTTTAGATACAGATCAACACTCTGCAACCTTAACTTTGGGTAAACCGGGTCAATTACACGGTATGGCGTGTTATGTACTTGAAGATGAACATGGTGAGCCATTGCCAGTGCACTCTATTGCCTCTGGTTTGGATTATCCGGGTGTGGGGCCGCAGCATAGCTTCTTAAAAGACATTGGTCGCGTGGAGTATTCAACGGCAACTGACCAAGAATGTTTAGATGCCTTTATGACGTTGTCACGTGTAGAGGGTATTGTACCTGCTTTGGAAAGCTCACATGCGGTGGCGTGGGCATTACGTGAAGCACCAAAAATGGCAAAAAACGTGAAAATTGTGGTTAATCTTTCAGGTCGTGGTGATAAAGATTCAGACTATGTAGCAGAAAAATTAGGTTTGAATTAATTCTACTGAATATGAAAAACCGCCTAAATGTGTAAGTTTAGGCGGTTTTTTTATCTTTACTTTATATTTGGCAGGTTTTATAAAACAGTGTCTTAGCTTGCAATATATTGTTGTAACTGCTCGATCAGTTTGCGCTGATCATCCATAGTCGCTTTCACCAAGTCACCAATCGACACTAAACCTACCAACTGCTCATCTTCAAGTACAGGTAAGTGACGTAAATGATGGTCAGTAATTAAGTTTAAGCATTCTTTCACACTGGTGTTTTTGGTCACGGTCAGTACTTTAGCAGTCATAATTTCACTAACCGTTGTGCTTTTAGAAGTTCGTTCCATCAAAATAACTTTACGGGTGTAATCACGCTCAGACAGAATACCAACCACATGATTGTTTTGATCGGTAACCACCAACGCACCAATGCCTTTTTCAGCCATTAAACTAATTGCTTCTAAAACCGTTGCTTCTGGGCGAATTGTGTAAATTTCGTGATGTGCTTTATCTTGTAAAACGTGAGTTACCTTGGTCATATTCTGTGTCCTGATTTGTTGTTTATTGTTTGACTTTTAAAGTAACGTGAATTGTAAAAATTGCAAATACTTTAGAGTCACGATTGTTGATTTTTACGTCAATTCTATTCAGTTTTTATTTAAGCAATATTTAACGCAGGTTCATTAAAAAAGAAATGCTTCATTTGTGAAGTGGTCAGTTTAATTTTTTGACTTGACGAACCAAACAAGGTTGGCGTGACATTTAAACGGGTGAGCGTTGGTAATAAAAAAGTCTCAAAATCCTGCGCGGAAATTTTACGAGGACTATATTGTGGCCAGTGTTTAGCAGCATATTTATGCGCTTGTACCGCATTTAACCAAAAAGGGAAAATATAATCATCGTGATCTGAACTCATTGCCCAACCTTGATGGAATAAACCCCAAAGTACACCGCAGTACATCATTGATTTTAATAGTGTAACTTTAAGCAGAAAATCCTTTGGTAAAGGGTGGAGTTGGTTAATCTGATTCATAATCAAGCAAGGTTGTAAAATTTGGCTATATTGTAAAAAGAATTGATGAATATACCGTTTAAGCTTTGCTTAAAATCGTAAACAAATATGTATTTATGGTTGGAGCATCTAAAAAAAGGGTCAAAAAAAACGCCACCTAAGTGACGTTTTATTATGCTTGCATGGTGGCCATGTTTTGCCAGTATTGCGCTTTCAATGAATCACGTTCTACGCGGAAACCTTGATAATACAGTTCTGCTAAGAACATTGCCGCTTTACCATGTCCTGCACGTGCAGCTTCTTCGAGTTGTTTTACCGCGTCTTGGAAGTTCATTTGTGAATGAATCGTGTTTACTGCATTTGCATAAACATGCTCTAACTCATGGTGAGAGATCGTTTGAATCATATTAAACTCCTTATTGTAATTATGATTACTTATTTAAGCCTACCTTTTAGGCTTCATATCAATTTAACGCTTTATTGTTAAACTAATATTACAATTTGATTGAATTGTCAAACAATTATCGGGGTTAATGAGCATATTTCAAGTTTACATGATTAAACATTGAACAAGTTTAATTTTGATTAAACTAAAGCTCTAAGCATGATAAAAAAGGAGAACAACATGACAAGATCCGTAGACGGATGTGCTTTTGATGTACCTCCATTGACTTCTCAAATTATTGAGTTAGCACATCATCACCGTAAAAAACTAGATGAGGTAATTTTCCGTCGAGATGTTCATTTAGGTGAATACTGCTTGGCGCAACGTAAACGTGTGGCTGACTTTGCTAAAACTTTAGAGCGAAGCGATCGTATAGAGTTTTATCGTAATTATGATGGTGAATTACTCCGTATTGCCGATGAAGATGAACTGCATCCTGCCGAAGCAGAGGGCGGTGTCAGTGTATTTGCTATTTTCTTGGTGCTTGCAGTCATTGCATTGGTTTTATACTTTGCGGTAATTCGTGGCACGATTGGCTAAAGCTAAATCCTTTGTAGAATTTGTAGAAAAAGGCTCAATTTTTACTGTGACGATACAGTAAAATTGAGCTGTTTAACTTGTACATCTCACAAGGGCATCCTACACTAAGGCGATTAGAGGTAGGTCATGCACAACGCAATTCAAAAAACGATTCAATTTATTTCTCAACTGAAACTCGAGCAAATTTATAATATTGTTGTGCTGAGTATCATTTTTATTATTTTAACTTTAGCAAGTGTTGCGCTTTATCGCCCAGTTGGGGTGCAACAATTTCAAAATGTTGAGCGTTTGTCACAACAATCTATGTATGCCAATACCCAAGACATGGCAGTTCATTTACTCAATCAACGTCCGATTCGTTATGTGCATTATTTAAAGTTGATGCAGGCACATCAAATGGAGCAAGATCGGGCTCAACAACTTCCTGCCTTGGTGCAAGAGTAATTTTTTCTGTTGGCATGTTATTCATATTGTGCGGTGTCGGTGTTAAAGATGTTGGTGCGAGTAAATTGTCCTGCAGCATTTTTACCAATGCGGCTTTATCTAAATGTTCGCTCACAATTACTAAAGTTAAACGATCAGGATGCAAATGTTTGCGAATTGCACGTTGCACATCTTCAGCGGTAACTTTTTCCACTCGTTCTGCATAATCACTTAAATAATTTGCAGGAAGTCGATAAAAACCGATGTGCCCAAGCTGGGCATTAATACTGGCATTGCTGCTGTATTGATTCGGAAATGCACGAATTAAACCTGCTTTGGTTTCTTTTAATTGTTCTAAATTCATAGGTTGTTGTACAAACTGAATTAAGCTCTGGTGAGCGACTTGAATACTATCGAGTAACTGATCTTGGCGCGTAGAATAGCCTAAGCTAAATAAACCCGCTGCTTGGGTAAACCGAAACGAACTGCTAACACCGTAAGTGTAGCCACGTTTTACTCGTAATTCTTTCATCAAAATAGAATTGAAACTGCTGCCACCTAGCATTTTATTGGCAATTTCCAAAGCCAAATAATCAGGATCATCGCGTGTGGTCGCAAGTTGCGCAATACTCACATGCGCTTGTTGTGAGCGATAAGGAATATGCTGGATGTTGAACCGTGTTGCAGGTGTAGGCCGTGGCAAAGCTGTTGCTGCAGTACCTTGGACAATATGTGTGCTTATAGTGTTGGCAAGTTTTTCTGCTTCTTTTAAGGTTAATTTGCCTGTAATGGCAATATTCATATTTTGCGCGACCAGAAACTGATCTCTAAATTGTTGTAAGTGCGTTGGTTGAATCCGTTTGATACTGCCATTGGTGCCTGTAATGGGTTCTGCATAGGCATGTTGTCCGTAAATTGCGCGATATAAGCGAATATTCATTAAACGGCTTGGATTTTCTTGCAGTTGTTTTTGTCCGATTTGTGTATTGCTTTGCATCCGCTGGATATTGGAGCGCTCAAAAGTCGAGTTTTTTAGTATTTCCAACATCATTTTGACGGCAGTTTGCATTTTCTGCGGATCAGAGAGTGTTCTTAGCCGTAGCACAAACATATCGCGGTACGCCGTGGCACTAAAACGTGCGCCTGTGGTTTCAAAGGCTGCGGCAATTTCTTCAGCCTTATAACTTTTAGTACCTTCATCCATCAGTTGCGCTGCCATATTGGCAACGCCAAATAAACCTTTTTCAATTTCTGCATCGCGGGCAGAACCTGCATTAAAAGTCAGTTGAATATCAACCATTGGCAAAGCAGGATTTTCGACAAATAAAGTGCGTACGTTTCGATGATTTTTTAATTCATGCACCTGTGGAGCGCGAACATCGACCAATTCATTTACAGCATTTAAACTGTGCAGCAAGTTCAGAGATTGCAAAGGCGTGCTTACGTCTGTTTCAGCAAAATCATGCGCTGCTGTGGTGGCAGTTTCCATCGCAAAGCTAGCAGAACATAGACCAAAACTCGTGCTTAAAATAAGCGTGTAAAATAAATGCTTTTTCATTAAAATCACAGTTTAAGGTGTAGTGCTTTGAGGCAATAAATACAAGGTGCTAAGTCTCTCTTTGTTAAAGTGATTTTGCGCAACACGTTGAAGATCTTGGGCAGTAATCGCTTGGAAGTGCTGTGGTAAAACATCAATTAAACGGTGACTGAATCCATTGACTTCTAAGTTGCCAATGGTTCGGGCTTGTCCAGCCAAATCATCCTGATTATAGATCCAATTGGCAACAAATTGAGTCACCACGCGCTCAATTTCACTTGCATTGACCAAATCCTGTTTCAGCGTATCCACTTCGTTTTGAATTGCGGCTTGTGCTTCACTTAACGCTACACCTGCAGCAGGCAATGCCGAAATACCAAACAAACTGTCCCCACGTTGGTACGGATCATAACTGACACTGACGGAGCTAAGTATCTTATTATTTCTGACCAAGCGCTGTTCTAAACGTGAAGTAATTCCACTGTCTAATAGTTGTTTGATGATGGTGAGCGCAAAGGCATCTTGAGGATTTTTGGCTGTTGCTAGTGAGCTGACATTCCAAGCCATATATAAATTAGGAACTTGTATAGCCGCAGACAATTCCATGTGCCGATAACCTAGTTGTTCAAACTCCAACACATCATTACGCGGTGGCATAGGTGCTTTCGGAATATCTCCAAAATACTTTTGGACTTGCCACAATGCGGCTTGATGATCTACATCGCCCACAATCACTAAAATAGCATTATTGGGGCGATACCATTTTTTGTACCACGCCTGTACTTCTTGCAGCTGAATGCTTTGCAAGTTTTTCATGTGACCAATAATGGGTTGGCGATAATGGCTGGTTGGGTAGGCAATCCATTTAAAGCGTTCAAAAGCCAAAGCTCGCGGATTATCATCGGTACGTTGCCGCCGTTCTTCCATCACCACCTTAATTTCAGGCTCAAAATCTTGTTGGCGAAGCAACAAATTACTCATTCTGTCGGCTTCCAACTCTAAAGCCAGTGGGAAATAAGTTTTGGGATAGAGCTGATAATAATTGGTGTAATTGATAAAGGTCGCTGCATTGACATTGCCACCATAAATACGACTTAAACGGGTAAATTCATCATTCGGTACTTTGGCTGTACCTTTAAACATCATGTGTTCAAGTACGTGTGAAATACCCAGTGTATTTCCCGACTCATCGCTACTGCCTACTTTGTACCAAATTTGTGTCATCACCATAGGAGAACGATGGTCTTCACGAATAATGACTTTTAAACCATTGTTGAGTGTGGTTTCAAAAGTGTTATTCGCAGTTAAAACTTCTGCATGGCAAATTGAAGCTGTTAAACCTAAAACCAACGCACAAACAGACTTCATCGAAAATTGGAACATAAGCAAGTGGAGATCAATCGTTATCGGCTTATCTTTCAAAAATTAAAGCGGAAAGGCAAGGATTGCTTTAGGTATTTTTTGTATGCAGCTATGTGGTTGGAATACGAGGTAAAAGCAATTGGTTTATGTTAGAATCCGATTTTTTAACGCAATGCTTTTCAAGGATTCGGCATGCAACAGCAATCTAATGGGCAAAATAAATTTTTGATTGATGCTGATATCGGAGATGATGATGTCACATTACCGAATTTACCAGCGGTAAATGTTCCGATTGTTGAAACAACACCTCTACAACAAGCAGCAACGTCTGAACCTGCTGCAGAAACATCATCAGACACGGAAGCACCTGCGAAAGGTGGTTTCTTTAGTCGCATGAAAGAAGGGTTAACCAAAACCCGAAAAAACTTTGCCGATGGCATGGTGAATATTCTGATTGGCGGTAAAGAAATTGATGATGAATTATTAGAAGAAGTCGAAGAACAATTGTTGGTTGCAGATATTGGTGTAGATGCAACCAAAACCATTATTGCCAATTTGACCGAGCGTACTGCGCGTGGTGACTTAATTTATTCGCATTCTTTATACAAGGCTTTGCAAGAAGAATTGGTGGCTTTGCTCGCACCACGGGTAAAACCTTTACATATTGATGCCAATAAAACCCCTTATGTGATTTTAGTCGTGGGTGTGAATGGTGTAGGTAAAACTACAACCATTGGTAAGTTAGCAAAACGCTTACAGGGTGAAGGTAAAAAAGTCATGTTAGCCGCAGGGGATACTTTCCGTGCCGCAGCGACAGAACAATTGCAAATCTGGGGTGAGCGTAACGATGTTGCCGTTGTTGCACAAGGTCACGGTGCAGACAGTGCTTCTGTTATTTTCGATGCGTTTGAAAGTGCACGTGCCAAAGGTATTGATGTGTTAATTGCAGATACTGCAGGACGTTTGCATAACAAAAGCAACCTGATGCAAGAATTGACTAAAGTTAAGCGTGTAATGCAAAAAATTGATGCAACCGCACCGCATGAAGTAATGTTGGTGGTAGATGCAGGCACAGGTCAAAATGCCATTAATCAAGTTGAAATGTTTGATGAGGCTGTTGGCTTAACAGGTATCACCATCACCAAACTGGACGGTACTGCAAAAGGTGGCGTGTTATTTAACATTGCAAGCCGTACCCATGTGCCAATTCGCTTTATCGGTGTGGGCGAAAAAATTGATGATTTACGTCCATTCTCTGCAAAGTCATTTGTTGCGGCACTGTTTGAAACTGAGAAATAAGTTTTAAAGCTTAAAAATATAAAATGCTTTAAGTTTCATACAAACTCCGCAAAATGCGGAGTTTGTTGTTTTTAGCGGGTTTGAGTGTTGTATAAAGCAGCAGCTAAAAATACGAATGTGAATAAAAGCACATCCGTCTAGATAGAATAAGAAAAATATTAGATTGATTTTTTTGAGCAGTCAAAATGAGTATGTGCTTACAGCAGATATCACGAAAGACTTTAAGCTTAAGAAAAAGCTGAACCATGACGGTAATGAACTGACTTTCATCGATCAATTTAAAAAGCGCCGTAGTATTTATGCTTTAGGTAAACGCATCCATTTTAGCCAAACGTATAGGGCCGAGTTGATTCAGGAAGCTGTGCTTAGCTGCCCATCGGCACATCATTCACAAAGTAGGCTTGTTTTCTGAATCACATAAAAAGTTTTGGAATTTAGTGCAGGACTTGCAACGCCAATTTGTACCCAAGCAGATTTTAGCAGGTACTAAAATGAAAATTGAACAATGTGCAGCAGCTTTTGGCTCGGTATTGTTCTATGAAGATCAACAAGTTATTCGTCAATTGCAAAAGAAAATTCTATTTCATGCTGCAGAATTTCCAATTTGGTCGGAGCAAACTTCAGGCATGGCGCAATTTGTGGTGTGGACAGCACTGGCAGATTCAGGTGTGGGTGCATCTTTACAACATTTTAATCAAAGCATAGACCACGCTGTGGCAGAGCATTTTGATATTCCAGATACATGGTTGTTACGTTCACAACTCGTTTTTGGATCAATTGAAGAAGAAGTAACCGAACGGAGTCATGCACACTATCAAAATCAATTTAAAGTCTATGCTTAAATAACAGCATTTGATGAAGATTGGTCAAATCAGCTTATTATTATGTGCTACAAAGAGCGAACCGCAGCATATTTATATTGCAATAGACTGTATCTATAGAATAAAAGGTAATAGGGTCTGTTGACAATTCGTCTATGTTTGCGACTACGCATATTTTTTAGCTGATATAAGGCATGAGGCAGGAAATTTAGTCATTCTAAATGACTGACTCATAACGCAATAGCAGCAAAAAATATGCTCGTCCTTCGCTGCGCCTTGCGCTGCAAACAAAGCAGTGCTTGTTTTTGCTCAGGCTGTGGCTAAAACTTTCTCAGATTGCGTTATGAAACTTGGCAATAGTCTCGCTATTCCCTGCGTTTCATGCCTGATCTGCTCAGTTTTAGCCTACAGCGCAAGCCATTTATGAAATGTCAACAGACCCTAAATGCAGTCACATACATTTGTCACTTTATATAACTATAATCGTTCTATACATAAAACACACTGTCGTATTTTTTGTAATGTTTATGCTGAATAAAAAGCTTAATATCGCTGTATCAATTAATTTATACAAAATTCTGCAGAGGAATTAAAAATGTCATTTTTAAATCAATTAGAAAAACGCCGTTCAATCTATGCACTTGGTAAAAATGTTTCTGTAGATCAGGCAACTATTGAAAGTACAATCAAACAAGCAGTTCGTTTAAGCCCATCTGCATTTAACTCGCAAACTTCACGTGTTGTGACTTTATACGGTGCATCGCATACACAATTTTGGAACATCGTTTTAGAAACTTTACATAAAATGGTTCCTGCAGAAGCATTTGCAAACACTGAAGCAAAAATTAATAGCTTTATTGCAGGTTTTGGTACAGCTTTATTTTTTGAAGATCAAGATGTTGTAAAAGGTCTACAAGAGCAATTCCCGCTATATGCAGACAACTTCCCAGTATGGTCAGAACATTCGACAGGGATTGCACAATTCGCAGCGTGGACAGCTTTATCTGAAATCAATGTGGGTGCATCATTACAGCACTACAATCCAATCGTAGATGAAGAAGTTGCGCAAACTTATGACATTCCTGCAAACTGGAAACTACGTGCACAATTAGTGTTTGGTTCAATTGAAGCACCTGCTGGTGAAAAAACATTTATGGATGATGCAGCACGTTTCAAAAGCTTTGACTAAGCTCTAGCAACACATACTGCACAGACTAAAAAGTAGGGTGATGATTCATCCTACTTTTTTTGTTTTTTTTGGGGAGTTTCAATGAGATCACCTAAACTTCCTTATTCATGTGAAAATGCTTAAACCCATGAATTGTCATAAAACTGTCATTTATACATTGCATAGTGCAATCAAACTTTAATAAATGATACAGAGTGAAATATGGCATTTAAATTAGGCCTAGCAAGTATTGCATTGATGGCTTGCAGTTCAGCATTTTCAGCAGTAATTATTGCAGTACCTGAAGAAATTAAGTTGCTCGCTGTAAATGATCAAGAAGTTCGTTCAGGTTTATTCAGTTCAGCACAGCAAGTGAAAGTCAATGCGGGTGAAAATGTCATGAACTTGCGCTATCAACAATATTTTGAACATCATAATGGCGCACACGATATTTTAAAATCAGGTGTTATTACACTCAAAACCCCAATTCTTCAAGATGGTGAAAACTATCGACTTGCTTTGGTAAACCCACCTAAAGATTTCGATGCTGCAAAAGAGTTTAAAGATCAGCCTAGTGTTGGCTTATATAATCAAAAGAATCAATTGTTGGTGCAACAAACAGGTGCCAAAGCAAGTTCAACTGGTTGGTTAGGTGGTAGTTGGCTTAATAAAACTTTAGATACCACTCAAAACAGTGCTGCAATCAATCAACCAGCAGCAGTTTATACCGCGGCAGCAGTTTTGCCATCTGAGGAAACCACCTCAGCAACATTGCCTACAGCAAAACAAACACAGGGCAAAGAGCAACAATTGATTCAATTGTGGCAACAAGCTAGTAAAGTAGAGCGACAAAAATTTATGTCATGGCTTGCAGAACAAGCTAATTAATGTAGATTTGCAACCAGCCTAACTGAGCTGGTTGTTTTTTATTATCGCTTTAAAAGGATTTATTTAAAAAACCAATTTAGTAACGTGCGAAAAAAAAGACAAATTATAAGAAAAGTGTGATAAAAATATCAAATACGCTTAAAACTTAGGCGAATGGTATTTTTTTTGAAAAAAACCTAAAAAACATATTGCGTCTATTCAAAAACTGTATAGAATACGCAACACGCCAACGCAGTGTTGATTGAGTTGGTGCTGTTATTGACGAAATGACAGAAAATCATTAAGAGATTATGAAGAACAACTTGTGTGGATTTTTACTGATTGATCGATCGAAAATATTTCATTGATTGATTGGTTTAAATTACTCGAAGTTTATTTGAGCGAAATTTAAGTCAGAAAATTG
>NZ_JACASN010000026.1:0-49039 GCF_013390985.1 Acinetobacter sp. Swhac1
GTTCAAATGGCGATTCAGCGTTTAATTGGTTTTGGGAAAAAAGAAGAGTTTAAGGAAATTTTGGCAATTTTAAGAAGGCAGAACCCTGATAGGATAAGGGTTCTGTGAAATTTGTCGTGTACAGAGATGAAATTTATAAAAATATATCCTTTGCTGCTGATATTGGGCTGTCCATGGAGCATGATGGTCCACGCGGATGACGCGGTGACCTTACCCACCCTGCACGTACTGGCCGAGCCAGAGTTACGTACAGAAACCGGGATTGTGCCGTATCAGAATGATGAAAAAAATCTCCGTGCTTTACAGCATCAAGTTATTCGTAATTCACGTGAAGCACAAAACTTTATGATCGACAGCTATGTGGTTGCCAATCTGGAAATTCAGCCCTTACAAGCACAACCCGACCTAAATTCGTTATCGCCCTTTCTACAACAGTATGTATTGAGTATTGCTCAGGGTTTACAGTCGAGTGATCCTACACAAGGCTTGTATATTATGTTGCAACCCTTTGGTATAAACCGTAGCAACAGTATGCAGCATATTGATCGTAGCAATAGCAACAGTATGCAGCCCATCGATCGTGATATGCATATACAGCTCGACCTGAAAAATGTCAGCATTGGTACGATTGAACCTTCTATAAATAATTTTTCTGTACCTGAGCTACCGACACCGAAAAAGTAATCATTTTTCTTTTGAAAAAATCCTTAGCTTTGCCAGCGAAGCCTATATTTGCCGCCGCGAGAAAGTGGCAAATGCCTGCGCAGTTGAAAATTGGGGCTGTTTTCAGCCTGTGAGCTAGTCATGTTCTTCAGAGATCATTACTCCGTTATATGCTCAGCCAGTCGGGAACCACCGGGTCAGTTTTAATCCTGCCCAGAGCTGGAAATTGGCTCCATACGATGTTAAATATTATCAATTGAATGATCAGCGGGTGCTCATTGCCCAGACCAGTTTTAGAATTGATCAGGTCATTGATTAAATTTATAAATATTATGAGCATCGTTAAATGAAAGATCTGTTTTCTGATGACAGCTTGCGCTATAAACAGGCCCGTCCGGCTTATTCTGCAGAAATTGTCCAGGAAATTTTAAAGCATGTACCTGAACGAACTTTTGCCTGGGATTGTGGTGCCGGTTCGGGGCAGTTTACCCAGTTATTGGTACCACATTTTCAGCAGATTTTAGCCACAGATTTAAGTCAAGCACAGTTGGATTTGGCACCGCAGTGGGCAAATGTGAGTTATCGTATCTGCTTGGCGCAAGACAGCGGATTGGCAGATGCGAGTGTGGATTTAATTACCGTTGCACAAGCGATTCACTGGTTCAATTTTGATGCCTTTTATGCCGAAGTGCATCGGGTGCTAAAACCGAGTGGAATATTTGCTGCGGTGGGCTACGGTCTGATTCAAGCTGTAGATCCTGAGGTGAATACCGCAATTCAACGCTTGTATTTTCAGACCTTAAAAGGTTGTTGGGATGCTGAACGTCGTTATATTGATGACTTATATCGCACGATTCCTTTCCCATTTCAAGAAATCGTGACACCCGAACTTTGCCTGAAATATCGTTGGTCGGCAGCACAATTGCTGAATTATTTAAACACTTGGTCGGGACTGCAGCATTATTTAAAGCAACATACTGATACGCCCTTGCTTGAATTACAACAATTGTTGCAGCAGCAACCTGCTCAGGGCTTGGAAATTCAGTTTCCAGTTTTGCTGCGTTTAGGTCGCTTGGTATAAAAAGTCAATGTATTGAGTGATTTTTGAACTTAAAATATAAGTTGGTGAAAAAAGGATGTTTCTCCACAGGTGTAATTTACCTATGTGCGAGGTGTCCAATGTTAAAATTTTCTCTCCCTATTTTATTCAGTCTTGCGCTGAGTCTCCCTGCGACTGCTTTTGCCAATCTTGATCAGCCTTTACAGGTCTTGGATGATTGTGCATTAAGTGCAGAATATGGGCAATCCAACAGCTTAAATTTGCTGCATGATCAATACCGTTTTACCGCGCAAGATGTGGTGAATCAAGTTCGAGCTGAACAAAACCTAGACTTAGCAAGCAAATTTGCAACTTTGGGTTCTCGTTTTTATATCAACCCGCAAGGTCAAACTGTGCTGCAAATTCAACGTGATGTGGTGTCTTTGGGTGTGATTGAAACCACACTCAGTGTGGATGGTTTACGCCAGTTAGGGCAGCATTTTATAGATGAATTTAAAGCTTTGGCATTTGAGTAAAATGGAGTGCGTTGTCGCAAATGACCTTGTGACAATCTAAGACATAAAAACTTAAGACATAAAAAAACGCCCTGAAAAATCAGGGCGTTTTTTATTGCACGCGAATTATGCTGGTTGCGCAGATTCTTGTTGTGCAGGAGTCAACATGTGACCGTGTTCTTCGAAGTTTGCATGCCAAGATAATGCTTCACGAAGTAGGTGAGGAGTGTGACCACCTTTTGCACATGCACGCTCAAAGTAATCATTCAATGCATTGCGGTACATTGGGTGTACACAGTTGTCGATAATCGCACGAGCGCGTTCACGTGGTGCAAGACCGCGTAAATCTGCTAAACCTTGCTCAGTGACTAAGATGTCAACGTCGTGTTCGTTGTGGTCTACATGCGCAGCCATTGGAACGATAGATGAAATGTCACCGCCTTTCGCAATCGATTTAGTCACGAAAATCGCCAAGTGTGCGTTACGCGCGAAGTCACCTGAACCACCAATACCGTTCATCATTTTGGTACCGCATACGTGGGTTGAGTTCACGTTACCGTAAATATCAAACTCAAGTGCAGTGTTAATACCAATGATGCCTAAACGACGTACTAACTCAGGGAAGTTAGAAATTTCTTGTGGACGTAAAATGAATTTGTCTTTGTAGTGTGCAAGATTACCAAATACGCGATCGCCACATTTTTCAGACAAAGTCATTGAACAGCCAGAAGCGAACTTCATTTTGCCTGCATCAATCAATTCAAACGTACAGTCTTGGAGTACTTCTGAGTACATCACCAAGTCTTCAAAGTTAGAGTGTTTGAAGCCTGTTAATACTGCATTTGCAATTGAACCGATACCTGCTTGTAAAGGTGCCAAGTTTTTCGGTAAACGACCTTGTGCTACTTCGTTTTCAAAGAATGCGATCAAGTGATCTGCAATTGCTTGAGTTTCGTCATCTGGATCGGTCACGTTAGATGGAGAGTCAAGCAAGGTATCGTTAAATACAATACCCACAACTTTTGCAGGGTCTAACTGAATACCTTTGGTTCCAATACGTTGTTCAACGTGAGTTAATGGCACTGGACCACGTGTTGGACGTGCTTCAGGAATATAAATGTCGTGTAGGCCTTCAAATTCTGTGCTTACAGTGGTGTTGATTTCGATAATGACTTTATCTGCATATTCAACAAAGCTTGCAGAGTTACCTACAGAAGTTGTTGGAATAATTAAGCTGTCTTCAGTAATTGCAACTGCTTCAACAATCGCGATGTCTGGGCGTTTTAGCGTATTGTTACGCATTTGCTCAACAGTTTCAGACAAGTGTTGGTCAATGAACATGACTTGACCTTGGTTAATTGCTTTACGCAAGGTGTTGTCTACTTGGAATGGCATACGACGAGCCAAAACACCTGCTTCAGTCAATTGCTTGTCTAAATCATTACCAAGACTTGCGCCAGTAATTAAGTCAATTTTTAAAGGGTTGGTTTTAGCGCGTGCCACCAATGCAAGTGGAACAGCTTTTGCTTCACCCGCACGAGTAAAGCCACTCATACCTACGGTCATACCATCTTGAACGAATTCAGCAGCTTGTTCTGCGCTGATTACTTTGTCGTGGAGGGAGGCTAAACGGATGCGATCTAAAGACATGGCGAACTCTCGTAAAATACTAGACTGATACCGATTGTACCGATCAAAAAAGGTATTTTGCATAGGTGTTAGGCTAAGGTCTAATTTTTTGCCTAAATGGTGGTATAAAAATATAAAATAATACATAAATAATTGAATTTAATCGTTTGTTTATATATCAAAAGGTAAATATTACAATTTGTTTGATATATTTTTATACAATTTTGATATGCACCATCTGAATTTTTTACTTTGATCGTCCATCCGATTTGCTGTTGGTCTAAAATTGGTATATAGCAAGCCAGATAGAGATCAAAAGCGTCAGTCGTTTAGAAGTGTTCACTCAAACTTTGTTTGATTTTTTCCAGCGTGCCAACATTATTTTTTTCTTCAACGATTTCAGGTTGTAACGGCAGGGTAATGATGGCTTCAAGACCACCGTGTTCACGGTTTTGAATGGTGAGCTCGCCCTGATGAATATCGACAATACGTTTTACAATTGCCAAACCTAAGCCACTGCCTTGTACAGTACGTGCTTCATTGCCGCGTACAAAAGGCTGCATTAAATCGGCAATTTGGTCTTCTGGAATGCCTGTACCGTTGTCTGCCACGCTAATCCGAATGTGTTCATCCAGCACTTCTGCAGACAACTCAATTGGCTCTGCACCATAGCGTTTCGAGTTATTAATCAGGTTGCCAATCAGACGTTTCAGCGACAAACTGCGCGCCTGAATTAAAGGTAATTCTTGTGCGTTAAAGCGAATATCCAACGGTTTAAATTGAATAATCAATTCCTGCAGCAAAACATTTAAATCGGTTTCTTGTAATTCTTCATCGGAACCATCACGCATATAAGAAATGAATTGATTTAAAATCGCATCCATATCTTCTACATCGTAAATTAAGCCTTCTTTTAAAAAATCATCATCGGGCATCATTTCGGCACTTAAACGAATCCGTGTCAGTGGCGTGCGCAGGTCGTGTGAAATACCTGCCAACATGATACGACGGTCACGTTCAGTCTGTTCCAAGGTATAAATCATGTGATTAAAGGCTTGGTTGACCTCACGAATTTCCTGCGGACCGTGATTGGTTTCTAAATAAGGTGCTTTGCCTGTTTTACTGTAGCTGTTGGCGGCATTTTGCAGACGACGCAAAGGACGGTTCAACTGACGTACTAAGGTTAAAATAATGGCTGCAGCCAAAAGTGGAATCCCCAAAAGCCAGCCAAACACCAATTCAGGGCTGTAGTTGGCATAAGTTTTGAGGGGTTCACGTACCCAGTTGCCATTCATTTCTGGGGTTTGAATCCAAATACGCGGGCTTGGTTTGAACTGGAAATAGACCGTGACATCCTGCATTTTTAATTCAGTTGCCAGTTTCTTTTCTATTTGTTGGGTAAAAAACTCTGCAATGACTTTTTCCCGTACATTAGGAAACTCACGTGGATCGGTTACATATTCAATGCCGACCCGATTTTTAAGCCACGCATCGACATCGACTTCGGCTTCATTGTGAAAAATGCGCAAATCTGGATTGTTTAAAATTTCCAGTTCAACCGCTAAATAGCGGGCGTGTTGTTGAATTTCAGGTAAATACAAGGTGCGCCAAAAGAACCACAACGACATAAACAGGCTAAACAACACCACAAAAACCACCAGTACCGTGGTGCGCATGGCTGCAGAGCGTGGTTTGATTTTGTCCAGAAAACGCTCCCAGCGGGTACGTTTCTTTTCAGAATACGCCACATAGTCGGTAAATTCTTGTGGGTCGATGGGTTCGAGTTTCACATCTTGTCCTGTGGCAGAGGTTGTAAAGCGAATTTAGTGAGTGAAATTTTATGATGAATATACTTGTTATTGGAATGTCTGTTCTTTAAATCTAGCACAATGATCGGTGTGCATAAATGTTGATCATTGCATGAAGATGTGAGGCTGAAGCCTCACATCATTTTCAACTTATTCCGCACCATCTGGAACAAATACATAACCGACACCCCAAACCGTTTGAATATAACGTGCACGGGCAGGGTTTTCTTCAATTAAACGACGTAAACGTGAAACCTGAACATCAATCGAACGCTCCATCGCACCCCATTCACGACCACGCGCCAAATTCATTAACTTGTCACGGGTTAAAGGCTCACGAGGATGTTGTACCAACGCTTTGAGTACTGCAAATTCACCTGTAGTTAGGGTCACGACCTGACCTTCACGTGTCAAAGTACGGGTCGATAAATCTAGTGACCATGGGCCAAAACCAACCACTTCCATTTGCTGACTTGGTGCACCTGGTACCTCGCGCACTTGACGACGCAATACAGCACGAATACGCGCTAACAGCTCATTTGGATTAAACGGTTTTGGTAAATAATCATCTGCACCTGCTTCAAGTCCTGCAATACGGTCAGAGTCACTGCCGCGAGCCGTCAGCATAATAATTGGCGTGTCGATGTTAGATTGACGTAAACGACGGCAAATACTTAAACCATCTTCAACAGGCAGCATAAAATCAAGCACGATTAAAGAGAACAGTTCACGCTGTAACAAACGATCCATTTGTGTCGCATCGTGGGCAGTTTTGACCACAAAGCCCTTATCTTCCAAGAAACGCTGTAACAGGGTACGTAAACGCACATCATCATCGACAACGAGAATGCGTTCAACGCGGTCAGTTTCGCTGTGTACGGCATCTGTTTTTTCAGCAGGTACAACTAAACTCATGATGTGCTCCTTTATTCTTTATTGTCATCGTAAACAAAAAGTTGAGTTGGCTTTGAGTATACGATTCATTGGTATCTATTGCCTATGCTCTAAAGCAACAAATATTGCAGACAAAATCAAGACATAGATACCAAATATATACAGCATTCCCATGCGAAAAACTGACATATTTGTCCGTTTGAGTCTAACATAAGCCTGAATTTTATTTAGATTTATAAAATTTAGCCGAATTGGCAAAAATCGCCAAAAAACCACCATTTATAAAATTCATAAAACAATTGTGGATTTTATAGTCTTGGTCTTTATAATCATGGCTTTTAGTACTTATCCTTGTAGGATCACACACGATGACTGACTTAGTTCAGCAGTTAGCAAAAGAACTTGCCGTACGACCAAATCAAGTAGAAGCTGCCATCAAACTTATTGATGAAGGTGCTAGCGTTCCATTTATTGCACGTTACCGTAAAGAAGTGACGCAAGGTTTAGATGATACGCAGCTACGTCAGCTCGATACACGTTTATCGTATTTACGTGATTTATATGAGCGTCGCGAAAAAGTAATAGAATCACTCAAAGAACAAGATAAATTATCTGATGATTTATTGGCACGGGTTAACGCTGCTGAAACCAAAAATGCTTTAGAAGAAATTTACGCGCCTTACCGTCCAAAACGCACCAGTAAATCGTTTAAAGCTAAAGAAGCAGGTTTAGGCCCAATTGCAGCGCAAATTTTTGCAGAACAGGTTGAGCCAAGCGAAGCTTTAGCAGGCTTTAGTCATGCAGACTATCCTGATGCAGACAGTCAGCTAGATGCGGTACAACACATTCTGATTGATGAATGGGCACAAAATATTGCCTTAACCACAGAATTAAAAGAAATTTTTGCCAAAACAGCGGTATTAAAAAGCTTGGTTGCTTCTGAAGAGAAAAAAGAAGTGGGCAAAAAATTCCGTGATTACTTCGATTTTTCAGAAAACCTCAACAAAGTGCCTTCACATCGTCTATTGGCGATGTTGCGTGGTCGCCAAGAAAACGTCTTGGGCTTAAAAGTTGATGGTGAAGACAGTGCGCCTTTGGCACGTATTGAAACTGAATACAATTTAGATCAGATTCAGCCGCAAGCACGTCAGGACTTTTTAAAGCAAACGGCAAAATTGTTCTGGTTGGGCAAAGTGCGTCCACAAATCGAACATTCATTATTGACTGAAAAGCGTTTGGCTGCCGAAGCTGAAGCGATGGATGTCTTTGCAGAAAACTTGCGTCATTTATTGCTTTCTGCACCTGCAGGTGCGCGTTGTACGCTGGGCGTAGACCCTGGCATCCGTACAGGTGTCAAACTGGCTGTGGTGAACCAATCTGGCGATGTGGTTGCACATAGCACGGTTTATCCATTTGCACCTAAAGAAGACAAAGCAGGCGCGATTGAAGAACTTGCTCGTTTATGCCGTGAGCACAATGTTGATTTAATCGCGATTGGTAACGGGACTGCAAGCCGTGAAACTGAAGCGGTTGTGGCAGAAATGATGGCGGCGCACAGTGACTTGAAATTAACACGTGTGTCTGTATCTGAAGCGGGTGCATCTGTGTATTCAGCTTCTGAATTGGCATCGCAAGAGTTGCCAGAACTAGATGTGTCGATTCGTGGTGCAGTGTCGATTGCACGTCGTTTGCAAGACCCATTGGCAGAGTTGGTAAAAATTGATCCAAAATCAATCGGTGTGGGTCAGTATCAACATGACGTGAATCAGGCAGGTTTAGCAAAAACCTTAGAAGCTGTGGTAGAAGACTGTGTGAACTCGGTCGGTGTCGATGTCAACACGGCATCTTCAGCAATTTTGGGTTATATCGCAGGTTTGAATAAAGCCATTGCACAGCAAATTGTTGAATACCGTAAAGAACATGGCCGTTTTGACAATCGGCAAGCTTTGAAAAACGTACCGCGTTTAGGCGAACGTACTTTTGAACAAGCAGCAGGTTTCTTACGTATTCAGGCAGGTTCTGAGCCTTTGGATGCTTCTGCAGTGCACCCTGAATCTTATGGTTTAGTAGAAAAAATTGTGGCTGCCAAAGCGACCACGGTTAAAGATATTATTGGTAATACTGAAATTATCCGTTCAGTGAATGCTGAAGAGTTTGTGGATGAGCAAGTCGGCTTACCAACTATTCAGGATGTTTTGTCTGAATTGGAAAAACCAGGTCGTGACCCACGTCCTGAATTCCGTACGGCTAAATTCCGTGAAGATATTACTGAAGTGGCGCAGCTGACTGAAGGCATGCAGCTTGAAGGTGTTGTAACCAACGTGACCAACTTTGGTGCTTTCGTGGATGTGGGCGTACATCAGGATGGTTTGGTGCATATTTCTGAGTTGGCCAATGAATTTGTGGCTGATCCGCATAAAGTGGTGAAACCAGGTCAAATTGTTCAAGTGCGTGTGTTGCAGGTTGATGTAGAGCGTAACCGTGTGAATTTATCGATGCGTCCTGAAGGTTCGGCTGCACCTGCAAAAGCAGCGCGTGCACCACGTCGTGATCAAGAACAGCGTACAGAGCGTAAGCCACAAGCGAAACGTCCACAGCAGTCACGTCCTCAGACTGAGCGTCCACAAGCGAAAAAACCACAAGCCGCTAAACCACAAGAAAATAAAATTGGTGGTTTAGGTGCATTGTTGTTACAAGCAGGGATTAAAGGTTCGAAGTAATTTTGAATTGCTCTAACAAAAAGCTCCCGAAATTCGGGAGCTTTTTGTTTTGCAGGAACATTTTTATATACAGATTTTTTGATGGATTTTAAATCAACGGTACAATCCAACTCACCAAAATCAGCATAATTCCCAAATGTCCAAGTTTACGAGTCACTGCGACTAGTTTTGACGGTGGTGCTTCAAGTTGGCGAGCATATTCCTGAAGATTTAAACCTTGTGAGGCTTTGCTGCTAAATAAAAATACGCCCAAATCAATACAAATTAAAATCGTGCCGACATCGGCAACAACCTCTAAAAGTTCATATTCTTGCTGATAAAGCGCCGTTGCAACCTGATAACTCAGAAACAAGGCAAAGGCAAAACAGCCATACTGTAAAATGAGGGCCAGTGCTCGCATAATCCATTCAAAATACTTAAAACAGCTGTGTTATAGCATAAAAATGCGGTGCAATTGAATGTTTTGTTATGGTTGAGATTGTGGATCTTAAATAAGCAATTAACGGATTAAGCCTTGCAGAACAAAACTTGTGGCAATACTGCCTGCTGCCAATTTAGACATGAAATAACTGTAATTAGAAGAGGCAGAAACTTCGGACATCGCACCAGATGAATGCGACATGGACACGGCAAGTTGGCTGCGATAGCCCAATTCGACTAACAAGACCACCAGGCCTGTCAGTGTCATCACTTGAAATGTGTCTACATGATTGCGCGTAAGCTCAGTATATAAGTGATAAAAACTTAAGCCCGCAGCAGAAAAACAAAATAGCTTAAACAGATACAGAGTTTTCATGTGTTGTACCTTTCATTATTGTAATGTCATTTTGAATGCTATTTCTTAAACCAATATTAAAATCACATGAAAAGTTGCGGCTGCACAATTTAAAAATTGTTGAAGTGATGTTGTATTGTTGTGCGCTGTTCAACCTAAGCTGTAAAAACAAATAGGCGACCCGTAGGTCGCCTAAAGCAAAACTTGAATTGTGTATAAATTACCAGTGTTCACCTGGGAACAAGCGCGCATACGCTTTTTGTACCCAGTTCAGTTTTTGCTGCTCGCCCACAGAAGCGGTAGAGCTTGGGAATAAGTTATAACCAATCGACATGAGTTTGTTGTTAATGTCTGGTGCAATCGCATAAGTGATTGAAGCCAAACGACCCAAATGTGTCGCAATTTTCTTCGGACGTTTCACAATCGCATAAGCAATTAAATCTGCCGCTTGCTCAGGTGAAAGGGTGGGCACGTACTTATAAATTTTGGTTGGTGCGATCATTGGGGTACGAACCAATGGCATATACACCGAAGTAATCGCAATTTTGTGTGTATGCGCTTCTGCAGATAGACAGCGACTAAACGCATCCAATGCGGCTTTAGATGCCACATAAGCCGAGAAACGCGTTGCGTTGGCTAATACACCAATCGAGCTGATGTTGATGATGTGACCATCTTTACGGTGCATCATCTGCGGCAAAATATTGAGTACCAAACGCACAGCACCAAAATAGTTGAGCTGCATGGTACGTTCAAAGTCGTGGAAACGATCAACCGACTCATGTACTGCACGACGGATTGAGCGGCCTGCGTTGTTAATTAAAATATCAATATGATCGACAGAGGCAAGAATTTGTTGCGATACAGCATCAATAGAGTCCATATCGTTTAGATCACAAGGGAAAACTGAAGCCTTGCCACCACGTGCTTCAATTTCAGCTTTGACTTGTTCGAGCGTTTCCTGAGTACGTGCCACCAAAAGCACATGCGCACCTGCATCGGCTAGCTTATGTGCCACGGTTAAACCAATACCACTCGATGCACCTGTAATAAGGGCAACTTTACCATTTACACGCTGTTGAAAAAGTTTCTCTAATTTTGGCTTCACGCTAATATTCCTGATTTAGATTCCTGAGTTGTCATTTTTATTGAGATTGACGATTCAAATTTCAGACTGAATTTGAACTGTTTTACTTGGCTTTATGATAGCCGATTGCACAAAAAAAGCTATGGAATAAGTGGTTGAATTTAAAAATGAATTTAGAGTAATTGCTCTATTTTTGTGAGCTGTATATCTTTATTTTTACCATGAAATAAAGCTAATGCAAAGACATACAAAGAAAAATTAAAATAAAAAAGCATCCTGTTGAAATTAATCAGCAGGATGCCAGTACAAAGTTTGAACTGATGAGTTTTTATACGGCTGCTAAAGCTTGCTCTAAATCGGCAATTAAGTCATCGGCATGTTCAATCCCGATGGATAAACGCACCATATCTTCACTCACACCAGCCGCTTTGAGTTCATCTGCACTCAACTGACGGTGAGTGGTGGTTGCAGGGTGGCAAGCCAGACTCTTGGCATCGCCAATATTGACCAAGCGTGTGAATAATTGCAGTGCATCAATAAAGCGGGTTCCGCCTTCACGGCCATCTTGCACACCAAAAGACAGAATTGCAGAAGGTTTGCCTTTCACATATTTTTGTGCCAACGCATGTTGCGGGTGATCTTTCAAACCTGCGTAATTGACCCATTTCACTTTTGGATGTGCCTGTAAATATTCCGCTACTTTTTGCGCGTTTTCAGTATGGCGTTCCATACGCAGGCTTAAGGTTTCTAAACCTTGTAAAATTAGGAATACGTTATGCGGGCTAATCGCTGCACCTGTATTGCGTAGTGGTACTACACGTGCACGTGCAATAAATGCTGCAGCGCCTAAGGCTTCTACATAGTTCACACCATGGTAACTTGGGTCAGGTGTATTTAAGGCTTTAAAACGCTCAGGATATTTGCCCCAAGGGAATTTACCGCTATCGACAATAATGCCGCCAATAGACGTACCGTGACCACCAATATATTTGGTCAGTGAGTGAATGATGATGTCTGCGCCAAAATCAAATGATTTTTGCAAGACAGGCGTGGCTACAGTGTTATCCACCACCACTGGAATGCCGTATTCGTGCGCAATTTTCGCAATCGCTTCAAGGTCAATAATATTGCCCAATGGGTTACCAATGGATTCTACAAAGACCAGTTTGGTTTTGTCATCAATCAGGTCGCGTAAGCTTTCAGGCTGTTGATAATCGAAGAAACGTACTTCAATGCCTTGTTTAGGCAAGGTGTGGGCAAATAAGTTGTAAGTACCGCCGTATAAAGTTGATACTGAAGCAATGTTATCGCCTGCTTCGGTAATGGTCTGAATTGCGTAGGTAATTGCAGCCATACCCGATGCTAAAGCCAATGCGCCAATCCCGCCTTCAAGTGCTGCAACACGTTGCTCCAATACTGCAGTGGTTGGGTTCATAATACGGGTGTAAATATTGCCTTGTACTTTTAAATCAAATAAATCGGCACCATGTTGCGTATTATCAAAGGCATAAGAAGTGGTTTGGTAAATAGGCACAGCCACGGCTTTGGTGGTTGGTTCTGGGCTATAGCCTGCATGAATGGCCAAAGTTTCGTCTTTATAGGTCATGTTTACTTCATCTTCGTGAGTTAAATTGGTTTGAGTCTAGCACTTTTAAATATGAAAGAAAGTGTAAAAGTGCTGCAATATTTAGCTGTAAATTTGATATAGCAGGCAAAAAGTCCTGTGCTTATCCGCTGATCGCTAGAGTTGTAACAAAGCATGCAAGATGTTTGTGGTGTCTTATTTTTTCTCCGTATTCAGGTATAATACCCGATTATTTTTTCGCTCATTAGAGCAGGGGCTGCTCATCTGAGCCCCAGATTTGGTTTTCTATTGAGGAGTCCTACGTGGCCCAATATATTTATACGATGAACCGAGTGTCGAAAATGGTTCCGCCTAAGCGCGAAATCTTGAAAGACATCTCCTTATCATTTTTCCCAGGTGCAAAAATTGGTGTGCTTGGTTTAAACGGTGCAGGTAAATCGACTTTGCTCCGTATTATGGCGGGCGTAGATAAAGATTTCTCTGGTGAAGCTCGTGCACAGCCAGGCATCAAAATTGGTTATCTTGAGCAAGAACCACCACTAGACCCGAGCAAAGATGTACGCGGCAACGTGGAAGATGGTGTGCGTGAAGCTTTAGATGCTTTAGAGCGTTTAGACCAAGTTTTTGCAGAATATGCAGATCCAGATGCAGATTTCGACAAACTTGCAAAAGAGCAAGAGAAGTTAGAAGCGATTATCCAAACTTGGGATGCACACAACCTGAACAATCAGCTTGAACAAGCAGCGGCAGCATTAAATTTGCCAGCTTGGGATGCTGATGTTAACAAATTATCGGGTGGTGAGCGTCGTCGTGTGGCTTTATGCCGTTTGTTATTGTCTAAACCAGACATGCTGCTTCTAGACGAGCCGACGAACCACTTGGATGCAGAATCTGTATCTTGGTTAGAGCGTTTCTTAAAAGACTTCCCGGGTACGATTGTGGCAATTACCCACGACCGTTACTTCTTGGATAACGTTGCAGAATGGATTTTAGAACTTGACCGTGGACATGGTATTCCATATCAAGGTAACTACTCTTCATGGTTAGAGCAGAAAAATAACCGTTTAGAGCAAGAACAGAAGCAAGAAGAATCTTTTGCTAAAGCCTTGAAAAAAGAATTGGAATGGGTACGTTCTAATGCGAAAGGCCAGCAAAAGAAAAACAAAGCGCGTATGGAGCGTTTTGAAGAGCTTAACTCGCGTGAATTCCAACAGCGTAACGAAACTTCTGAAATTTATATTCCACCTGGCCCACGTTTAGGGAACAAAGTGGTGGAAGTGGAAAACATCAGCAAGTCATTTGGTGATCGCTTACTTTACGAAAACCTTTCCTTTACTGTGCCGCCTGCAGCGATTGTGGGGATTGTCGGTCCAAACGGTGCGGGTAAAACGACTTTATTCCGTATGATGACTGGCGAGCAGCAACCTGATACGGGCAGCGTGACTTTAGGTGACTCGGTAAAAGTGGCTTATGTCGGTCAGATTCGTGACACT
Organism: Acinetobacter sp. Swhac1; assembly: GCF_013390985.1. Taxonomy (NCBI): domain Bacteria; kingdom Pseudomonadati; phylum Pseudomonadota; class Gammaproteobacteria; order Moraxellales; family Moraxellaceae; genus Acinetobacter; species Acinetobacter sp. Swhac1. The sequence goes on from NZ_JACASN010000026.1 coordinate 14,209, forward strand.
CTAGATGATGACAAAACTGTTTGGGAAGAAGTTTCTGGCGGTTTAGACATTTTGAAAGTGGGCGATTATGAAATTGCATCGCGTGCTTATATTGGTCGCTTTAACTTTAAAGGTCAGGATCAGCAAAAACGCGTTGGTGAATTGTCGGGTGGTGAGCGTAACCGTTTACAACTGGCAAAAATTCTACAGCAGGGCGCAAACGTGATCTTGCTGGATGAGCCATCAAACGACTTGGATATTGAAACTTTACGTGCACTGGAAGATGCAATTTTAGTCTTCCCAGGTACAGTGATGGTGGTATCGCACGACCGTTGGTTCCTAGACCGTATTGCAACGCACATCTTGTCATTCGAAGATGAGCAGCCAGAATTCTTTACAGGTAACTATACTGAGTTTGAAGAATATCGCCGTAAGAAATATGGTGATGATCTGGCAACCAAACGTAGCAAATACCGTAAAATTGGCGCTTAAGTCTAAAACTTGAGTTCTCATTAAAAAAACCAGCCGAGAAGGCTGGTTTTTTTATATTTGCTCGATGATGTGGTCTTGTGATCAACCTAGCAACATTTTTCTTAATCTAGATGTAGACCAGTGAGGTTTAAACTTCCCACTCATGTGCACATTCACGGCACTTCCATTTTTTTTGTGACTGCATAAAGGCTTGCATAGAAATTTTGAAATCAGGCAAATCACGATAAAACAAGAAACCTGCAATTACACACAGCACAAATACCGCCACAGTAATGCTTTGTAAGGTTGTGCCTGCACCATCACCAAAAATCCACATGGCGATACTGATCAAGACAAGAAGTAATAAGACAAATACCGCTGGAATAAGCATCACCAAGCTTTTTGGCACCACAGGACGCGGTGTTGTTTGACCTGCCTGCGCAACAGGCATGATTTTTGGGCTTTGACATTTAGGGCATCGGTATTGCATTACAACTCCAAAATTCTAATCTGATCGTTATTCTAACCAAATGTACGGCAAATCAAAAACAGTCTGTCAGAAAACAGGGCAATAAAAAAGCCCAAGTCATTGCTTGAGCTTTATTATAAGATGAAGATAAGTGAATTTATATTCATCTTGAATATGGCGTCCCTACGGGGATTCGAACCCCGGTTACCGCCGTGAAAGGGCGATGTCCTAGGCCTCTAGACGATAGGGACTTGATGAGGCAACACAGGTAAAGCCTTATTTAAACTTGGTGGAGTCAAGCGGGATCGAACCGCTGACCTCTACAATGCCATTGTAGCGCTCTACCAACTGAGCTATGACCCCAGTCTGTGTGAGCGCAATATTAGGGCTATTGCGCGCACACGTCAACAAAAAAATGAATTAAGCTGGATCAATTGCATCATTTTTCGGCAATTTGATGCTTTCATTCAGTTTTTCCCAGACTTTAACTTCTTTTTTGCTTGGTCCGCCAACCACTTCTAAGGCATGACGCAAACGCGCAAAGGTCAGGTCAGGACCAATGGTGACCATGGTTTGCATCACAGGGGTAGATGCGGTTGAACCTGCAATTGCAATAAAGAACGCAGGCATGAAATCACGCAATTTGATTTCCATTTGGTTGGCTAAATCCATTAGGGTTTGGCTCACCGTGTCGTTGTTCCAAGTAAATAGACTTTCTAAACGCCAAATTGCAAATTGTAGGCTTTGACGCACTTGTTCTTCAGACAGTTTTTTACTTTCAAACTGTTCCTTGCTCAAGCTTGGGAAATGGTTGAAGTAATGTGCAGACCAATTGACCGCTTCTGAGAGTAAATTAATACGCGGTTGAATCGCGGCAGCAATCTCTTCCAATTTGGCGCGATCTGCTTTCCAAGCCAATAAGGTATCTAACAGCTCAGCAGGTGAAAGCGCTTTAATCCATTGACCATTCAGCCAATTGAGTTTTTCCACATCAAAGATAGGGCCGCCTAGTGAAACACGTTGAATATCAAAGTGTTCAATCATTTCGGCTAAGGTGAATTTTTCACTTTCATCTGGCATTGACCAACCCATGCGACCTAAATAGTTCAGCAAAGCTTCAGGTAATACGCCAATGTCTTTGTAGTAGTTGATTGAAGTTGGGTTTTTACGTTTAGATAATTTTGATTTGTCTGGGTTACGCAACAATGGCATGTGGCATAACACAGGCATATCCCAACCAAAATATTGATAAAGCAATTGGTGTTTCGGTGCCGATGGAATCCATTCTTCACCACGAATCACGTGAGTGATTTGCATTAAATGGTCATCGACCACGTTGGCCAAATGGTAAGTTGGCAAGCCATCTGTTTTCAGCAAAATTTGCATATCGACTTGCGCCCATGGAATTTCCACTTCACCGCGCAGCATGTCATTAAATTTACATACGCCTTCGGTTGGCACTTTCATACGAATAACATGCGCTTCGCCTGCCGCTAAACGACGCTGCACTTCATCTGCAGACAAGTTTAAACCACGACCATCGTAGCGCGGGCTTTCACCACGTGCTTGTTGTTCTGCACGCATTTGATCTAGTTCTTCGCTAGTAGCGAAGCAATAGAAAGCATGCCCTTGTTCAACCAATTGCAAGGCGTATTGCTTATAAATATCCATACGTTCAGATTGGCGATACGGTGCATGTGGGCCGCCGATATCTGGACCTTCTGCCCAATTTAAGCCTAACCAACGCAATGAATCCAAAATCATTTTTTCAGATTCAGGGGTTGAGCGCAGTTGGTCAGTATCTTCAATACGAAGAATAAATTCACCACCGTGTTGTTTGGCAAAACATAAGTTAAACAAGGCGATATACGCTGTTCCCACGTGCGGGAAACCAGTAGGAGAAGGCGCGATACGAGTACGAACAGTCATAAGCAAAAATTAATTCAAAATGTAAATTGCAACCATTATAACGAAAAAGCCCAAGTACTTAATGTTAAATTCAACATTCTGTACTTGGGCGTTTCAACTGCATTTGAAAAGGGGATCAAAGGCAGTGAATTTAATGCGGAGTTATGAGTTATCTTGCGGGAATAAGGCTTGTACGAAACGGCTAAAACGCTGATTTTGCAAGGCAAAGAAATTTTGAGTTGGGGCAAGATTAATTGAAGTCAGCACTTTTAAATCATTATTCGATTCAAACTTTTGCTTGTCTGCCTGTTTTTGCTGGGTAATGGCTTTTTCAATTAAAGAGCCTTTTGCCTCAGTTAAATTGGTTTTGCTTTCAGCAGATTTGATCACTGCACTGTGACCGACTGTACTTAAGCTGAGTAATACTGCGAACATGAGTTTAGATTTCATTTTGATTCCCCCTTTCCTTTATGAGTGAACTCACAATTTATAAATTGTTTTAATCACTTTAATATTTAATCACAAAAATCATAACAAAAGTAGATTTGCGTCACACTCTTAATAAGATCTTTATCATCATTTACTCACTATATACCGATTTTTCAGATGATCTTTGATTTAGAACATGTTGTAACAAACAACTGTGGAGATATCGTGAAGATTGTTACAAAAGTCACAATAAAATAGTTTTGAAGCGGGTTTGATTGCTGTGATGTCGCTTATTTTACCGTTGAGTCTAAAAACGGATCAAAGTTTTATTCACTTTTTATATATCTAATCCATAAAAAGGTATAAATTTGGAATAAACGCCGCATCTTGAATTAAATTGATTAAAAACAATTAATTAAAGCTAAATTGTTTGAATTTAATCATTTTTTGCATGTTTTTTACAAATTGCGCAGCGCCTGAGCATTGCATATATTGAGCGACAGATTAAAGGTGATGTGTGCTGTAATGAAAACTCAATTGAAAGCTTTATTGGCTGCTGCGCTATTGGCAACAGGTTTTGCTGCAACGACTGCTCAGGCTGCAGATCGTCAGTTTTTAAATGTATCGTATGATGCGACCCGCGAATTTTATGATGAATTTAACAAGTCGTTTGGTCAGTACTGGAAAAAACGTACAGGTTTAGACGTCAACTTTAAACAATCACATGGTGGTTCAGGCAAGCAAGCGCGTTCTGTGGTCGATGGTTTAAAGGGCGATGTCGTAACTTTGGCATTGGCGAATGACATTGAAGAAATTGTAAAGTCAGGTCAAATCCAAGCAGGTTGGCAAAAAGAATTTCCTCATAACTCTGCGCCTTATACCTCGACCATCGTCTTTATGGTGCGTAAAGGCAATCCGAAAAACATTAAAGACTGGAATGACTTAACCAAACCAGGCGTACAAATTATTACCCCTAACCCGAAAACAGGTGGTTTGCCACGTTGGGTGTATTTATCGGCTTGGGGTTATGCAGAAAAGCAGCCGGGCGGCTCTAAGGCCAAAGCGCAAGAATTTGTGGGCAAGATGTACCACAATGTAAAAGTGATGGATTCGGCAGCACGTGCGTCGATGACTACATTTGCTGAACGTGGCATTGGTGATGTGTTGTTGACTTGGGAAAATGAAGCCCTTGTAACTTTAAAAACCTTAGGCAAAGACAAGTTTGATATTGTTTATCCATCTATTTCTATTTTGACTGAACCTTCGGTGGCAATCGTAGACCGCACAGTAGAAAAAAATGGCAATAAATGGTTAGCGACAGGCTATATCAACTATTTATATTCACCTTTAGGTCAGGAAATGGCGGCTAAGCATTTCTACCGTCCACGTAATGAAAAAGTCCTTGCAAAATATGCAGCACAATTCCCGAAATTAAAAACCTTCACGATTGATGAAGTGTTCGGTGGCTGGGAAAATGCACAAAAAACACATTTTGTGAATGGTGCGATTTTCGACCAAATTTATAATACTAAGCGTTAAACAGATATCCATTTTCGGCTAATCTTTTATTGGATTGGCACACAAAAAAATCTCTACGGAGATTTTTTTGTGCTTTAAAAAAGTCAAAAACGGTTTTCCCTATGGAAAGTAATATTTATCTACAAAAAGACGTTTGGAGCTTTGCCAAAACAAGGTAATAATGTGCAGTTACATTTTAGCTGTATTGATTGAACCTTATGTCGCATATTTCTGTATTACTTCATGAAACTGTTGATGCCGTGTTGGCAGATCGCAATACAGGAATTTATGTCGATGCCACCTTTGGACGAGGTGGACACACGCGTTTGTTGTTATCCAAATTGGATGCGCAGGCACGAGTCTATGCCTTTGATAAAGATCCACAAGCTTTGGCCGTGGCAGCAGAATTGGCGCAGCAAGATTCGCGCTTTCAGATTATTCATGCCAGTTTTGCCGATATGCAGCAAGCGTTGAATGATTTGGGCGTCACTCAGGTCGATGGTGTGATGGCCGATTTAGGCGTGTCGTCACCACAGCTAGATCAGGCAGAACGCGGTTTTAGCTTTATGAAAGATGGCCCGCTTGATATGCGTATGGACAACTCACAAGGCCCGACTGCGGCAGAATGGCTGGTGGATATTGAAGAAGAAGCCTTAGCCAATGTGATTTTTCAATATGGTGAAGAGCGTTATAGCCGCCGTATTGCCAAAGCCATTAAACAGGCGGGTTATATTGAAACTACCGCACAATTGGCTGAAATTGTAAAAGTTGCCCATCCGAAGTGGGAAAAAAACAAACACGCTGCAACACGTACTTTTCAGGCAATTCGTATTGCGATTAATAAAGAATTAGAAGATATTGAAAACTTCTTGCCGCAAGCCGTTGAGGTGTTAAAACCCGAAGGTCGTTTGGCGGTAATTAGCTTCCATTCTTTGGAAGATCGTTTAATTAAACAGTTTATTCAAAAAGAATCGAGCCTGCCTGAAGATTCGGGTTGGGGCTTGCCACAACAGCAACAAGATACGCGTCGATTGAAAAAAATATCACGTGTGCGTGCTAGTGATGAAGAAGTCAAAGCCAATCCACGCTCACGCAGCGCATGGCTACGTGTTGCAGAACGATTAGCTTGAAAAGGCCAATAATGAAAACTGAAAGCGTTGAAAAAAATCAATCTCAAGTGCGACTGAAAAAAATGGTCGCCTATTTTATTTTATTGGCGCTGGTGTTTATCAGCGCGATTATGGTGGTGTTTCAGGTGTTTGAGTATCGGCATGATTATCGTGAGCTGAGTTCTTATATGCGCGAGCGGGATGACTTAAATGCCGAATGGGGGCGTTTGTTAATTGAACAGCAGACCTTTGGTGCAACTGCACAAATTGGCACTCGTGCGGTGACGCAATTGCGCATGTATTCACCGCCTGCACAGCAAACGGTGGTGATTTCTTTGCCTACAACTTCAGCACAACAATAAGGCGAGTTGCACATGGTCGATACGCGCAAAAAGCAAACCCGAAAGAAACAGCAATCGGTAACTGGAAAAAATGCCATTCATGTAGAAATGTGGCGTTTTTACTTAATGTGGGCTGTGGTACTGCTGGTGTTCGTGGCACTGGTGGGACGTGCTTTTTATGTGCAAATTGTGAACCATGACTTTTTACAAAACAAAGCCAATGCCAATATTTTAAGAACAGAAAAGCTCAAAGCTATGCGCGGGGTGATTTATGATCGCCACGGTGTGCCTTTGGCAATTAGTACCCCTGTAATGAAAGTGGTGATTGATCCACGTGATTATTTTGACAATAAAAAACTGTTTGAAGAAATTACAGCCGAGTTGGAAAAAAATCCGACCAGTCGTAAATTGCAGCGTCAATTGCCAGATAAAAACTTGAATTTAGATGAACTTGCCGATGCAGTTGGAATGGATCGCCAAGAACTGAAAAATAAAATGAACGAGCGTCCGCGTTCACGTTATTTGGTTTTACAAAAAGAAGTGCCGCCGCAACAGGCAGAGCTGATTCTAAAACGTAATTTCCAAGGGGTATATACCGAGAAAAACTATAAGCGTTATTACCCGCAGCCACAGCCGAATGCACAAATTATTGGTTTGACCAATAGTGAAGGCACAGGCATTGAAGGCTTGGAAATGCAGCTAAATACCCGCTTGGCAGGCGTGGATGGTGAACAGCAAATCGTGCGCGATAAAAAGGGTAACCGTGTCAAAGACCCAGAAGTGGTGAGAGAGGTTGAACCGGGCGAAAATATTACCCTGAGTATCGACTCACGTTTGCAATACATTATGTATCGTGAATTGACTGCAGCAGGGGTGGCAAATAATGCCCGTTCAGCCACAGCAATTGCGGTAGATGTGAAAACGGGTGAAATTTTGGCGATGACCAGTTGGCCGTCGTATAACCCGAATGACAAAAAAAGTTTGTCCAATAAAGATGCCATGCGTAACCGTGGTGCGGTGGATTCTTTTGAACCGGGTTCGACCATGAAGCCTATGACGGTGGCAATGGCACTGGAAAGTGGCAAATATTCACCGAATACCGTGGTCAATTTAAGTGGTGGTTCAATGCGGGTGGGTAATCACACCATTCGTGATACCCACAATTATGGCTCACTGACTTTGGCGGGAATTATCCAAAAATCGTCAAACGTGGGTGTGGCGAAAATTGCTTTATCTTTACCGTATGCGACCTTGCCGACTTTTTATAAGCGTTTAGGGTTTGGTGCGCGTTCTGCAGTGAAATTTCCGGGTGAAAGTGCAGGTTTAATTTTGCCGCCAAGCAAGTGGAATGTGTCGGAAGTGGCGACCATGTCTTATGGTTATGGTTTGAACGCCACTGTGCTGCAATTGGCAGATGCCTATGCCATGCTTGCCAATAAAGGCGTAAAAATGCCGCTGAGTTTATACAAATTAGAAGAACAGCCTAAAGGCGAACAAATTGTTGATGCTAAAATTGCCGATCAAGTTCTACTGATGATGGAAGCCGTAACGTTACCCGGTGGTACGGCACGTCAAGCCAATATTCCAGGCTATCGGGTTGCAGGTAAAACGGGAACAGCGCATAAACTTCGTGCAGACCGCAAAGGCTATTCACAGACTGAATATCGTGCCTTGTTTGCTGGGGTTGCACCAGTCAGTGATCCGCGTTTAGCCATGGTTGTCGTGGTGGAAAATCCAACAGGACAGTATTATGGTGGTTTGGTGGCAGCGCCTGTATTTGCTCGTGTGATGCAAGAATCTTTACGTTTAATGAACGTACCTTTAGATAAACCTTTAGAAACTCCCAACATCCAATAACAGGTGACGCATGTCTATCAGCTTTCAAAATATTTATCGCAGTTCCCGCGTTGCAGATTGGATGATACAAGACTTTCAGGGCTTTCAACTTGACAGCCGCCATGTGACAGCAGGGCAAATTTTTATTGCCCTGACCAGTTTGTCGCAGCCTGAAAAAACCGCACAATTTGCACAAGCAGCTTTAGATCAAGGTGCTTTGGCGGTGATTTCGGAAACTGAACTGGCAGTTGCCAATAATTTGGTGGTGCCAGATGTGCGTCAGCGCATGGGACAGTGGCAAAAACAATATTTACAAGCACGACAGCCTGTACCTTTAGCGCGTATGCTTGCAGTCACGGGCACCAATGGTAAAACCACGATTTCCCGCTTAATTGCTGAGTTGTTAATGTTACAAGCCCAACGCTGTGCGGTAATGGGCACCACAGGCAACGGAATTTTGCCTAATTTGGAAGCTTCAACACATACCACTTTAGATGCCTTGCAACTGCAAAATGCTTTATACAGCTATGCACAACAGGGGGCAAAATTTGCCGCAATTGAAGCCAGTTCACATGGTTTGGAGCAAGGGCGCTTAAATGGCTGCGATATTGAAATTGCGGTATATAGCAACCTGAGCCGTGATCATTTGGATTATCACGGTACTTTAGAGGCGTATGCTGCAGCCAAAGCCATGCTGTTTCAGTTTGCCAGTTTAAAAGTTGCAATTGTCAATTTAGATGATGAATATGCTGGGATCATGTTGCAAGCGGCGCAACAGAACCCTGCGCAACCGAAAATTTTGACTTATTCCACGCAGCAAGCGGCAGACTATCAAGTACAGCAGATTGAATACAGTCTGAATGGTGTACGTTTCCATCTACAAACTGCTACGGCAGAATATGTGGTGCAAAGTCCGTTGCTCGGACATTTTAATGTTGAAAACTTGGTCGCGAGTTTAATCGCAGCAGAGCAAGCAGGTTTTGCATTACAGGATTTAATACACACGACTGCACAACTTAAAGGCGCACCGGGGCGTATGCAAGTGTTGCGTGATGCAGAGCGTTTATTTGTGGTGGATTATGCACACACGCCAGATGCCCTAATTCAAGTGTTGCAAACCTTAAAACGCCATGTTAGCGCACAGCTTTGGGCGGTGTTTGGCTGCGGTGGAGATCGGGATCGTGGTAAACGCCCACTGATGACCCAAGCGGCATTGGACTATGCCAATGTTGTGCTTTTGACTTCTGATAACCCGCGTACAGAAGATCCTTTGCAAATTTTTGCCGATATGCAGACGGGTGTCGATTTGTCGGTGGCACAGAGCCATGAAATTCATGATCGTCGTGAAGCGATTAAATATGCAGTCAAACATGCACAGTCAGGCGATATTGTCTTGATTGCAGGCAAAGGTCATGAAAACTATCAAGAAATAGATGGGGTAAGACACTGGTTTGACGATGTGGTTGAAGTGCAATCTGCGATTGATGCACAGCATTGTTCAGCTACTGCTTATCCTGCCCAATAAGGAATTTGTATGCACACTTCCACCACCAGTACCGCAATTTTAGAACCTTGGACTGCCGAACAACTCAAACAGGCAACACAGGGTTATTGGTTCAATGGGCAATCACCGCAAGACGAGATTAAACGTATTTTAACCGATTCACGCCATGCTGAAGCAGGCGATGCCTTTTTGGCTTTAAAAGGTGAGCGTTTTGATGCGCATGACTTTGTAGCACAAGTAGCGACTCAGGGCTGTTCTATGGCAATAGTCAGCCAGCCTGTAGACGCAGATATTTGCCAATTGGTCGTGCCTGATACCCGTTTAGCTTTAGGACACTTGGGCGCATTTCGTCGTCAGCAACATCCTCAATTAAAAGTGATTGCGTTAACAGGCAGTAGCGGTAAAACCACCACTAAAGAAATGCTCGGTAGTATTTTGTCACGTTTGGCACCGACTTTAATTACCCGTGGCAACCTGAATAATGACTTGGGTGTGCCGATGATGTTATTGGAGTTGAATGCTAGCCATCAATATGCAGTGATGGAATTAGGCGCCAGTCATCAAGGTGAAATCGATTACACCTCAAACTTGGTGCAGCCGCAGGTGGCAGGCATTATCAATATTGGTACTGCGCATTTGGGTGAGTTTGGTGGACGAGAGGGCATTTGTCGGGCTAAGTCTGAAATTTATGCACACATTGCCCTACAAGGCACGGCCATTGTCCCTGCTGGCGATGATTTTGCCGAACAGATTCAGCAAGCGGTTCAGTCGGAACAGCGTCTAAGTTTTGGTGAAGGCGGTGATGTGTTTGCGACAGACATTCAGTTGCAGCCACAATCGGCAAGTTTTTGTTTAAATACCACGCATGGTGTGCGTCAGATTCATTTGCCATTTGCAGGTGAACACAATGTACAAAATGCTATGGCTGCTGCCGCTTTTGCACTGGCAATTGGTGTAAGTTTAGATGATATTGTCGCAGGCTTGGAGCAGGCACAAGGGGCAAAAGGTCGTTTGAACTTTATTCAGCAAGGCACGCATTTATTTATTGATGACACCTATAATGCCAATCCAACCTCTATGCGTGCTGCAGGCGAAGTCCTTGCACAGCAAACAGGCGTGCGGGTTATGGTCATTGGTGATATTGGCGAGTTGGGCAATAGTGCAGCACAACAGCACTATATGTTGGGGCGTGACTTGGTGTCTATTCGTGGCATCAACTTTGTGGTGGCGGTCGGTGAATTTGCACCCGCGACCCAAGAAGGTGCACGTAGTACCCAATATGGAAAAAAATTACAGGCTTTTGTCACTCAAGAACAAGCCTTACCGTTTTTAATTGATCTGGTAAAAACACATCAACCTCAGTCCATGAGTTTCCTATTTAAAGGTTCTCGTTATACCCATATGGAAACGTTGATGGCTGCATTGATGGAGAAAATTTAAATGCTGTTATGGTTATTTGAACAGCTGGCGGGCTATAACAGCTCGTTTCAGGTGGTTCGTTATTTAACATTACGTTCATTACTGAGTGTATTGACTGCGCTTGGCATTGGCTTGGTGCTTGGCCCTGTGATGATTCGTAAATTACAAGCATTAAAATACGGTCAGGCAGTCAGCTCTTATGCACCTGAAGGGCATGCCAAAAAAATGGGTACGCCAACCATGGGCGGGGTATTAATCCTGCTTTCCATTGGTATTTCGACCCTTTTATGGGCAGATTTATCTAACCCTTACGTCTGGATTGTACTGGCAGTTATGGTCATTTTTGGCGCTGTAGGCTGGGCAGATGACTGGATTAAAATTCGCTACAAAGACAATGCGGGTTTGCCAGCGCGTAAAAAATTCTTCTGGACTTCGGTAGCATCATTGGGTGCGGGTATTGCATTGTATGTGATTGCAACCCAACAGCCAAATCCTGCACAAACTGCAGATATGCTGGATGTGTTGATTCCATTTTTTAAAGATTTCAGCATTCCATTGTCGTTGATTCCACTCGGTATGGGCTTCATTATCTTTACCTATTTGGTGATTAATGGTGCCTCAAATGCGGTGAACCTAACTGATGGTTTAGATGGCTTGGCAATTATGCCAATCGTGTTGGTTGCGGCAGGTTTGGGCGTCTTTGCCTACTTGGCGGGGGATGTTCGTTTTGCTGATTATTTGCATATCCCTTATGTGAAATATGCGTCTGAGTTGGTGGTAATCTGTGCCGCGATGATTGGAGCAGGCTTAGCCTTCCTGTGGTATAACGCGCATCCTGCACAAGTCTTTATGGGCGATGTCGGCGCATTGTCTTTGGGGGCAATGCTGGGTACGATTGCCGTGATGGTACGTCAGGAAATCGTGTTTGCGATTATGGGCGGAGTGTTTGTGGTTGAAGCGATTTCGGTATTCCTGCAAATTGGCTCACTACGTATGCGCAATAAACGGGTATTCTTAATGGCGCCGTTGCATCACCACTATGAAAAGAAAGGCTGGCGTGAAACTCAAGTGGTGATTCGTTTCTGGATTATCACAATTATGCTGGTGGTTTTAGGTTTAATGACTTTAAAATTACGTTAAGCCTATCCAACCGAAAATTTTAAAAGTCGGCACTCGCCGACTTTTTTATGTGGTTCACTCTGGAGAAAATGATGAATTTGCTGATGTGTCCTGTATGTCGTCAGGTATTGCAACTGCATGATCGAACATGGCGTTGTGCCAGCAATCACAGTTATGATGTTGCGAAACAGGGCTACGTCAATTTACATGTGGTGCAACATAAGCACAGTAAAAATCCAGGGGATACACCTGCTTCGGTGCAGGCACGTCGTGCATTTTTAAGTGCAGGGCATTATGCGCCCTTGCAACAGGCAGTGGTGCAAAAAATTCGCACCTTACGCATCGAAAATTTGTTGGATATTGGCTGTGGTGAAGGCTATTACACCGCTGCCATGCAAGGCGAAGTGTTGCAGTGTGTCGGGGTGGATATTGCCAAGAATGCCGTACAAGTGGCGGCGAAACTGAATCCCGCAGTGACTTGGGTGGTGGGGACAGGGGCAACTTTGCCTGTTTTAGAACATTGTATTGATTTATGTACCAGCTTGTTTAGCCCAATTCCACAACAGGAAATTTTGCGGGTTTTAAAACCACAAGGCTATTTGTTGGTAGTAACGCCTGCGCCTGAGCATTTATTGGCGATGCGTCAAGCTTTGTTTGAAGAAGTGAAGCCGCATGAACCTGAAAAATTTATCGCTCAATTGCAAGATGACTTTGATTTAGTCGATGCTAGCGTGGTGGAAACGCCGTTACAGCTCAATCAAAACGATTTAAATCATTTAATTGCTATGACACCTTATGCTTACAAAGCCAAAGCAGAGCGTCGTCAGACCTTGGAACAACAAACCCAATTTGATGTGACAGCACAGCATCAAATTTATCTGTTTCAGAAAAAGTAAGTTTGAGTGCTTCTGTCAAACTCATACTTTTGAAAAACTGACTGTCAGTAAAGTTTAAGTTGTACCCATAAAAAAGCCCTTATTTTTGTAAATGAGGGCTTTTTTCTGACTGCTTATCTGCGGTTATAAGACTTCATCAATTAAGTTTTCTAATGCATCGGGAGCAGGTTTGGGGGCCGCATTAGGTTTGGCAGAGCTGTTGTTTGGCGCTTGCATGGCAGGCGGTGCAGCATTGTCAGGAATTAACACTTCCTCGCCTGGTAAGTCGTCAAAATCACGCTCAGGCGCGCGTACTGGTGCTGCAGGTGCAGGTCGATACAATGGTCGTGCCAATGGCGGTGAAGCACGATAATCCTGCTGTTGTTCTGCGCTCATTTGATTGAGTTCACGCTGTGGCGCTTTGGCTTTGCTGTCTAAACTGACCCATGCTTCAGGTGTGCCTTTGAGTGCATTACCCATAAAGTCTGTCCAAATTGGCAGCGCTGCGATACCACCGTATTCACGACGTCCTAAAGTGGTCGGTTGGTCAAAGCCGACCCAAGCTACGGTCACCAGTTTACCGTTGAAACCTGCAAACCAAGCATCTTTGGCATCGTTGGTGGTTCCTGTTTTACCGCCAATATCGCCACGACCAATTCTAAGCGCAGCACGTCCAGTACCATGTTGAATCACGTCACGTAAAATATTGGACATATCATACGCCGAGCTAGATTTTAAAATACGTTGTGCCTGTTTGTACTGACTACGCTCTGCCAATAATTTTGGATCTTGTTCGGCCTGTGCCAGTTTTTTATTGGTCACTTCAATCACTTCAATCACTTCATCATCTGGCGTAGTGGCTTCGGCACTTTCAAGTGTTTGTTCTTTGGCGTTAATACAAGCAATACACGCATATTCAGGATTAGCTTGATAAATCACCTTGCCATAAGCATCTTCAATACGGTTAATGAAGTGCGGTTGAATACGGTAACCACCGTTGGCAAAAGTGGCATAGCCCGTTGCCATTTGAATAGGCAAAACTTGTGGTGTACCCAATGCAATGGTGTAGTTACGCGGAATCTGATCTTCCTGCAAACCAAAATCCATGAATAGTTGGCGGGTACGCTCAATACCGACTTCTTGTAATAAGCGTACCGAAACCGTGTTACGAGATAAATAGAGAGCACGACGTAACGGAATCATGCCTAAATGGCGACCATCGGAGTTACGTGGTGACCATTTACCAATGGTGATTGGACTGTCATTGACCATGGTGTGTGGCGTCATACCACGCTCTAAAGCCAGAGCATACACAAAAGGTTTGATGGTGGAACCCGGTTGACGCCAACCTTGTAAAGTACGGTTGAACTTAGATTGATAGAAGTTATAGCCACCAACCAACGCTTCAATGGCGCCATTATTCGGGTTAATTGCGACCAATTGACCTTGCACTTTCGGTACTTGTACCAATGACCAAGCGGTTTTATTTTCATTTGGACTTAAACGGACAATATCTTTGACTTTTACAATCTGTGCCGCACGACTTGGCGCATTGCCTACACTGTTGGCATTGCGATAGGGGCGCGCCCAAGACATACCTGACCATGGTACAGTAACTGTTGTGCCATCTTGCATTAACGCTTCAAAAGAATTATTCAGCACTTTGCTGACTTGCGCAGGGTAGGTGTTGGCATAAGCACGAAACTCATTCAGCGGTTTGTCGTGTGCCTCTGCACCACGCCAGCCGTGGCGACGGTCATAGGCTTCTAAGCCTTCTTGTACCGCCTGTTCTGCATACATCTGACGTTTGCTGTCTACCGTGGTGTAAACTTTATAGCCCGAATCAACCGCTTGTTCGCCAAATTTACTGACCAGTTCAGCACGCACCATTTCACCAATATACGGATGTTTATTGCTGATGCTGCGGTCTGGCATATCTAAATTAATCGGTTCAGCAATGGCTTTTTGGTATTCATTTTGGTTGATATAGCCCAGTTGCAGCATACGTCCCAAAATCCAGTTACGACGCTCCAAAGCACGCTCAGGATTCACCACTGGATTGTAGCGTGAAGGTGCTTTAGGTAAGCCTGCAATCATCGCCATTTGTGCAATTGTCAGCTCTTCTAAGCTTTTGTTGTAATAAATTTTGGCAGCTGCCGCGATGCCATAGGCATTTTTACCCAAAAAGATTTTATTGACGTATAAAGTCAAAATTTCTTCTTTGCTCAGGTTCTGTTCAATTTTACGCGCTAAAAAGATTTCGGTGAGTTTACGCTTTAAAGTACGATCAGGGCTGAGATAATAGTTTTTTGCCACTTGCATGGTAATGGTTGAGCCGCCAGTTTGCACATTGGAGCCTGTTACCGCCTCGCTCAACGCGCGCCCTAAGCCTTTGAAGCTAATCCCACTGTGTTCAAAAAAGGCAGAATCTTCTGCAGCTAAGAATGCAAAAATGAATTTTTCAGGAATATGTTCATAATCGACAGGCACAGAAAGCTTGCCGCCATACTCGGCAATTAGCTCATTATCGGCACTATAAACCTGCAATGGTTTTAATAATGGCGCTTTTTTTAAGGTGGTCATTTCTGGCAAAGATGGGGCAATATAGAGATACATGCCATAGAAACCCATCGGTATTGCGACCAAAATTATAATTATGATCAAAAAAAATGGATGAACACGACCCGAACAAGATAGCTTTTTCATAACAAGTGCGTTTTAATAAGCGCTAATAGCAAACTAATTGCTGGTCAGTATAGCGAGTAGATTTACGGATTGTTAGATGAATTATTGTATCCGTAAAAAATTATAGACCAGCGCGGATTAGTAGGTTAAATTTTTTTGGGGATAAAAAAATAATAGGAATGGTACTATTGTGCGTAGGTTATATCGTAAGCCAAGTAAGGGGTTAATAGGTGTAGATATTAGTTCTACTTCTGTTAAGTTATTAGAACTCTCTGTTAAGAATGGTAGATACTGGGTCGAGAGCTATGCGCTGGTCCCACTTCCAGAAGGCAGTGTGGTTGAAAAAAACATTCTCAATCCAGAAGCAGTCGGGGATGCGCTTGAACGTGCATTGAACTTAGCAAACACGCAATCTACATCTGCAGCATTAGCAATTCCAACCTCAATGGTGATTACCAAAATCATTGAAATGGATGCAGATATGACTAGCGATGAGCGTGAAGTTCAAATTCGTATGGACGCCGAGCAATATATTCCATTCCCATTAGATGAAGTCAGCCTAGACTTTGAAGTCCAACCAGACCGTTTAGCCAATCCAAACCGAGTCAATGTGTTACTGGTTGCAACACGTTTAGAAAACGTAGAAGCACGAGTAGAAGCATTGGAGTTGGGCGGCTTGACAGCCAAAATTGCCGATGTCGAAAGTTTTGCCATCGAAAATGCCTTTAAAGTGTTCTCCGATACCCTGCCAATGGGTGTGAACACCATTGGTATTTTGGATATTGGTCATACCATGACCACCTTGTCGGTACTGCAAAATAACAAAATTATTTATACCCGCGAGCAAACCTTTGGCGGTAAGCAGCTGACACAAGAAATTCAAAACCGTTATGGTTTGTCGTATGAAGAAGCAGGACGTGCGAAAAAAAGCCGTACTTTGCCAGATGACTACGATGTAGAGGTGCTCGAACCGTTCTTAGAAGCGGTGGTGCAACAAGCGGCACGTTCATTGCAGTTCTTTTTCTCATCTTCACAATTTAACGAAATTGATCACATTTTATTGGCAGGGGGGAATGCCAATATTCCAGGTCTTGCGAAGTTGTTGCAGCAAAAACTGGGCTACCGTGTGACCATTGCCAATCCATTCTTACAAATGGGCTTCTCTCCACAAATCGACATTAAAAGAATTGAAAGTGATGCGCCGTCATTGATGGTGGCATGTGGTTTAGCAATGAGGAGTTTTGATTAATGGCAAAGATTAACTTACTCCCTTGGCGCGATGAGCTAAGAGAAAAACGTAAAAAAGAATTTATTGTATTTTGTATTGCAGCGGCTGCTGTTGGGGTGTTATTGGTGGCTTTGGCGTGGTTCTTCTACAACGCGAAGTTACAAGATCAAGAACAAGCCAATCAATTGGTGATCAGTACCAACCAAAACCTAGATGTACAATTAAAATCTTTAGAAGGCTTGCAAGAACAGCGTAATGCTATTGTTGAGCGCATGAAGCTTATTCAGGGCTTACAAAGTCAGCGTCCAATTGCCGTGCGTTTGGTGGATGAATTGGTGCGTGTGACACCAAGCAATATGTACTTAACCAAAGTGAGCCGTACAGGCAATAAATTCACTTTTGAAGGCAAGGCTGAAAGTCCAAATACTGTGGCTGAATTCTTGCGTAATTTGGAAGCATCGCCGTGGTATCGCAATGCATTTATGAATTCATTCTTAGCCAAAGAAGAAAATAAAGATAAAGCACCAAGCTCTGTGGTTCCTCGTGTAGAGGAAAGTTACGGTACTTTTGTAGTAACTTCAGATTTAGAAGAAATTGCAATTCCAGTAACACCAACAGAATCTAATTCAACATCAGCAGCGGGGGCAGCACAATGAGTCTCGATGAATTTGATGAAGTAAATCAGGATGCTGCTGTTGCTCCGAAAAAGAAAATGACAGTTGAAAAGTTTTTTCAACAGTTCAATACCCTAGATCCTAACAATTATGGTGCTTGGCCACTTTCGGTCAAAATTACCTGCTGGATTTTTATTATTTTCCTGATTCTAGCTTTAGGTTACTTTGTCGTAATCAAGCCAAAGTTAGATGCCATTGCAGCAGCACATACACAAGAACAAAACTTGTTAAATGAGTTCCGTGAAAAAGATTCTAAATTGCGTAATTTGCAGCAATACCAAGCGCAATTACAAGAAATGGAAGCGAACTTTAACCAACAACTTGAACAATTGCCAAAAGAAACTGAAATTCCAGGTTTAGTTGAAGATATTAACGTCACAGGCGTGAATTCAGGTTTGAAGTTTAAAAACATTCGTTTAGAGAACGAAATTAAACAAGAGTTCTTTATTGAACAGCCAATTTCAATTGAAGCGACAGGCGATTATCATGCCTTTGGTTCATTCGTAAGCGGTACAGCAGCATTGCCACGTATTGTGACCATGCACGACTTTGAAATTGTGGCGACTGAAAATACAGACAAGAAAACTGATATTCCGCAAGTAACCTATAAAGCGCAAGCAAAAACTTATCGTTATGTAGGCACTGCAGATACTCAAACTGCGGGTAATGTTGGAGGGGCTGAATAATGAAGATTAAAAAGCTTTCGTTGGCTCTGATGGCGACTTTGTTGATGGTAGGTTGTGATTCTCGGATTGATGCTGTGAATACACAAATGGCTGAAATTCGAAATCAGCCGCCACTGCCAATTGAACCCGCACCTGTGTTTGAACCTGCACCAACTTTTAACTATGCAGCACACCAGCTCAAAAGCCCATTTTTGCCTAGTTCATTGGCGGCAGAGCTTAAAATAATGGCAGGGAAACGCGTTTATCCGAACCTTGCTCGCCAGTTACAACCCTTGGAAAATTACGCACTTGAGTCACTGACCATGAAAGGCAGTATGCGTCAAAATGGTCAAATTTTGGCATTGATTCAAACACCAGACGGTGAAATTGAGCGTATCCAGCGTGGTAGCTATATGGGGGTAAATCATGGTCGTGTAGTAAATATTACACCTACACAAATTGATTTAATCGAAATTATTCCAGATGGTCGTGAAGGTTATGTAGAACGTCCAAGAAGTTTAGTTTTAATTGGGCCTGCGCCATAAATTAAAGGAATAAAAATGAATAACAGTGTGAAAGATTTTATTTTTGGGGATGGTAATACAATGAACAATTTGTTCCGTCAGTTTTCAATGGGTGCAGTCGCAATGGCCGTGATGCAAGTTGCCAATGCCCAAGTCAGCATTACCAACATCGTACCCATGCAAATTCCGGGGCAGGGCACCGAAATTCGTGTCATGTTTAATGGTTTGCCACCTCAACCTGCCGCATATCAGCTCGAACAACCTTCCCGCTTGATTCTAGATTTTGATAAAGCACAACAAACCCTGAAACAAAACAGTGTTTCTGTTGCGACCAAAGAAGCCAGCTCTGTAGAGGTCAGTTCAGATGCACAGCGTTCACGTTTAACTGTGAACTTAGCAGACGCGGGGGCATTCACCACGCGGGTTGAAGGCAACACCTTTATTTTAAAAATCAACTCAAAAACGGCAACCCCTGTGGCTGCCGTAACTGCTCAACGTAGCGCACAAGGCGTTTCCAATATTGGTTTCCAGCGCGGCGGTGAAGGTGAAGGTCAGGTGGTGATTGATCTACTCGGTAGCAATACGCCTGTAGATGTGCAGCAGCAAGGTAGCAAAATTGTGGTACGTACTTTAGGTAATAAAGTACCTGCACATTTAGCACGTCGTTTAAATGTAAATGACTTTGCAACACCTGTTTCGACCATTGATGCACACAATGATGGCAGCAATGGCGTGATTACTATTCAGTCTGCAGGCAGCTATGAATATATGGCGTATCAAGCAGAAGACAAACTAACGATCAGCCTAAAACGCCCTGTCGATAAAAACCCGTTTAAACCGCGTGCAGCGCAAAGCTATACAGGCAAAAAGATTTCACTGGATTTCCAAGACATTGAAGTGCGTCGTGTATTGCAGTTATTGGCTGATTTCACAGGCATTAACATGGTGGCAGCAGACACTGTGCAAGGCAACATTACCTTACGTTTAAAAGATGTACCTTGGGATCAGGCGTTAGACATTATCCTGAAAACCAAAAACTTAGATAAGCGTCGTAATGGCAACGTGATTTGGATTGCACCTGTTTCTGAATTGATTAAAGCCGAAGAAGAAGAAGCCAAAGCGATTGCGCAAAGTGTGAAACTGGCGCCACTACAAACTGAATATATTCAATTGAACTATGCCAAAGCGGCAGATATTGAAAAACTAATTACGCAAGGCAAGAATGCATCACGTGGTGGTTCAAATACCAATACAGGTACTGATCCATTAGGCGATAGCGTTGGTAGCTTGTTGAGTCCACGCGGTACAGTGTCGGTAGATCCACGTACCAATACCTTAATCATCAACGATACATCGGCAAAAATTGATCAGATTCGTCAAATGATTGATTTGCTAGATGTATCTGTGAAGCAAGTGATGATTGAAGCACGTATTGTTCGTGCAACCACAGATTTCACCAAAGAAATGGGGGTGAAGTGGGGCATCTTGTCACAAGGGATTACCAATAATAACCACTTGTTGGTGGGTGGTAGCGATACGACTTTGTGGAACTTGCGTGAACCAGAAAAAGATGATGATACGGGTGGTTGGAAGTATGAAATTGAACGTCCGCAAAACCTGAATGTCGATTTAGGAGTGACCAGTGCAGGTGCTAGCCGCATTGCCTTTGGTTTAATCAGTTTGTCTGACTTTATGCTCGATTTGGAGTTGTCTGCATTACAAGCAGATGGTTACGGTGAAGTGATTTCGACACCAAAAGTTCTGACTGCAGATAAGCAAAATGCCAAAGTGGCATCGGGTACGCAAATTCCGTATCAATCTTCTGAAGGTGGTGGTGTCAATGCAGTATCTACCACAGAATTCATTGATGCGACTTTAAGTTTGGATGTGACCCCAAGTATCACGCCAGATGGCAAGGTGCAAATGCAATTGAATATCACCAGTGACTCACCAGGTTTACCAACACCAACAGGTCAGCTCACCATTAACAAAAACGCCGTGAATACCAATGTTCTGGTAGATAATGGTGAAACTGTGGTCTTGGGTGGTATTTTTGAACAACAAACGGCTAACTCACAAACCAAGGTTCCATTCTTGGGCGATATTCCTTATATCGGACGTTTATTCCGTAAAGATATCAAGTCGGACAACAAACGTGAGTTGCTGATTTTTGTTACACCACGAATTGTTAATGACAGTGTTTCAAGAAATCATTAATATATTTTCAATTTAAACAAAATTTATAGGTGACTCCTTGCTAAGCAAAGAGTTTGATACCCTACCAAATATCTATTTGGTAGGGCCGATGGGGGCAGGCAAGACCACTGTAGGACGCCATTTGGCGGAATTGTTAGGGCGTGAATTTCTAGACAGTGATCATGAAATTGAACGCAAAACTGGCGCTACGATCCCTTGGATCTTTGAAAAAGAAGGTGAACAAGGGTTTCGTAGTCGTGAAACAGCGGTTATTGATGAGTTAACCACACGGCATAAACTTGTACTTGCTACAGGTGGCGGCGCGGTGACTCAAGCCCCGAATCGAGACTTCTTAAAACAACGTGGTATTGTTGTTTATCTATATACCCCTGTCGAAATTCAACTTCAGCGAACCTATCGCGACAAAAACCGTCCTTTACTTCAAGTCGAAAACCCCGAACAACGACTACGTGATTTGCTTGCAATACGTGATCCGTTGTATCGTGAGGTAGCACATTATATTATTGAAACCAATCAGGGTGCTGCGCGAGATTTGGCGCAAAAAATCTTAAATACGATTGTTTCAGAGCAAATATCTTAGGTAGAAAGCGACTCTTTTCATGCAAACTTTACATGTTGAACTCGGCGATCGCCGTTATCCCATTTTCATAGGCAGTGACCTTCAACCCAAAGACTTATTGGCTCCTTATATTAAGGGGCAGCAAGTGATGATTGTCACCAACACCACGGTTGCAGCTTTGTATTTGAGTCATTATGTGACGGCTGTTGAAGCACTTGGAAAGAAAGTGGCAACATGTATTTTGCCTGATGGGGAAAAATACAAAGATATCCAGCATTTGACCCTTATTTTTGATGCGCTGTTGGAAGCAGGCTTTAACCGTGATTGCACCGTGCTGGCTTTAGGCGGTGGTGTGATTGGTGATATGGCAGGTTTTGCATCGGCAAGTTTCCAGCGTGGGGTGTATTTTATTCAAGTACCAACCACCTTGTTGTCGCAGGTCGATTCTAGTGTCGGCGGTAAAACAGGGATTAATCACCCACTAGGCAAAAATATGATTGGTGCATTTCAGCAGCCACAAGTGGTGCTGGCAGATATGTCTCAGCTGAATACCTTGCCTGAGCGTGAACTGTCAGCAGGTTTGGCTGAAGTCATCAAATATGCACTGTTGGGTGATCTTGAGTTTTTAACATGGTTGGAAACTCACATGGAGGCTTTGGTGGCACGAGATCCTGTGTTGTTGGCAGAAGCTGTTTATCGCTCATGTGCACATAAGGCTCGTATTGTCGCCAATGATGAAAAAGAGCAGGGCGAGCGTGCTTTACTGAATTTAGGTCATACCTTTGGGCATGCTATTGAATCATATTTAGGCTATGGTGAATGGTTGCATGGCGAGGCTGTGGCAACAGGGATGGTGATGGCAGCCGATTTATCACAGCGTATGGGCTGGATTTCTGTCGCAGATGTAGAGCGTACAAAAAATATCATTTCTCGTGCCAATTTACCGATAGTATGTCCGCAAATTCCACTGGATCAGTTTTTGGCTTATATGGCACACGATAAAAAAGTGCTGAATGGTCAATTACGTTTGGTGCTCATGAAGCAATTGGGTCAAGCCATCATCACCAAAGAGTTTGACTTAGAATTGATGAAACAGGCGATTTTAGCCAATCAAGCATAAAAGGCAGCATATGACAGCACTGCGTACACACTGGCAAAAAATTCAACAGTCAATTTGGTTGCTGGGCGCGGTGCTGTGTTTATTGGCGGCACTGATTTTTTGGGCGGTGACAGACCGTGAAGAACTGGTTGAAATTGAAAAACAACCAGAGTCTGAAATTGAATTACAAATTCAACCCGAAAAGGTTGCTGCAACCACCTATTTGGGTGGCTTGCAAGAAGAAGTCCGCCCTTTGGAACTCACCACGCGTTTAACGGCTTCTGGTTTGCATGAGGCTGAGTTTCGCGGTACTAAATTTATTCAGGAACAAAAAAATAATAGCACGATTGAACTGTTTCGGGTCAGTGATGAAAACATCATAAAAAGTTTTATTAAAAAGCAAACAGATCGGAGCAAGCTGTTTTATATTCGTTTAAGCGGTGAGGGGCAGTCTGAACAATATGTGTTGCTATATGGTAGTTTTGGCAATAAACGCGAAGCTACACATGCTTTGACAGCACTGCCATTCAAATTTCCTGAAACCATTCAGCCTGTAGTGGTGCAATTTGCAGATTATCGTCCTTATGTCAATGATTTAGGGGCGGATGAAATGGGGCTGAGCACTAAGCTATATGCAGTAAATTTACGTCCTGCAGCTGTGCCTGTAATAGATGAAAGTGTTTTAGCGCGTCCACCTGCAACCACAACGACTGCACCGACTACGCAGGCAGTTGCACCGCAAAATAGTACCACCAGCACTACAATTACCCGCCGTGATCAGGAGGGTAATGTCGTTGATGTACAAAAATCACAAAGTGGTACAGCACCTGCTCAGCCAGATGCACCTGAACCTGAAGTGCGCGATCCTTTTAACTAATGTGCGGAATTCTCCATCTATAATCTGTGATTTAGATGGAGATGGATAGCACGCTATTTCATTCAGGTCTTTCTTGGTTTTGGATGTATTCCCGAATTACATCAATTGTAGCCCCGCCTGTTGTGAGTAGACAGTATGCTCTCGTCCAAAGTACAGGCTTCCAATAATACGGTTTTAGTTCTTCCTCAAATTCTTTGCGTATCAGTCGGCTTGACACTGTTTTTAGATTGTTAATGAATTTGCTTGGCATGATATTCGGGTGCATATCTAACAATATATGGACATGATCGGCTTCACCATTGAACTCGATCAAGTCAATTTCCCAATCGGTACAGTTCTTTTTTATGATTTCTTCAAGCCGATTGAGCATTTCATTTGAAAGGCATTTCTTGCGATATTTTGTTACTAACACTAAATGATATGTGAGCTTATAAACACAGTGATAATGTGATTTCATTATATTTACACTAAGCAATTAATTTGTTAAATTATAACCATGAAACAACCTTTTTTGAAAGCGTATAAATATCGCATCTATCCAAATTCTCAACAGAAAGTGCAGTTTGAAAAGCACTTCGGATGCACTCGCTTTATTTTCAATTGGGCTTTAGCTCTTCAAACCAAAGCCCATTCAGAAACTCAAAAATTATTATCAAAAAAGGATATTCAAGACCAATTGGTTGCAATGAAGAAGCAACCTGAATTTGAATGGTTGAATGAAGTAAACAGTCAATCACTTCTTAGTGGATTACTTCATCTGCATACAGCTTATAACAATTTCTTTCAGCGATTGAAGAAAGGCAAGATTGAGTTTAGGAAGATTAAAGGCTACAAGCCAAAACCTGATGAAAAACGCCCATTGAGTCATATTGTTGGCTATCCACGGTTTAAGTCCAAGAAAGTACCTCAACGGTCTTATCAATGCCCTCAACACGCAACGGT
This sequence comes from Acinetobacter sp. Swhac1, assembly GCF_013390985.1. Lineage (NCBI taxonomy): Bacteria > Pseudomonadati > Pseudomonadota > Gammaproteobacteria > Moraxellales > Moraxellaceae > Acinetobacter > Acinetobacter sp. Swhac1. The sequence continues at coordinate 38,656 of NZ_JACASN010000026.1, forward strand.
GAGCTTTGAGCATGGTTTACTACATCTACCCAAAATTAAAGGGATAAAAACTGTATTTAGTCGGACATTTGATGGGAAAATTAAAACTGTCACCATTAGTAAAACAGCAACAGGTAAGTATTATGCTTCGATCTTAGTCGAGTCTGAGTTAGAGCTTGTTGCACCAACAACAGTTCAACCCGATCAAACTATTGGAATTGATATGGGTTTGAATCACATGCTCATTCAATCTAATGGTGATAAAGTTGAAAACCCAAGATACTTACGGCACGCTCAAAATCGCTTAGCTATACAGCAAAAAATATTTGCCCGAAAACAGAAAGAATCTAAGAGTTATCAGCGTCAAAAATTAAGTGTTGCATTCATCCATGAAAAAGTGCGTTTGCAACGCTTAGACCTACATCACAAACTAACGCATCACTTGATCTGTGAAAACCAAGCGACCACGTATGCTGTAGAGGATTTAGGGATAAAAAACATGGTAAGGAATCGAAAATTAGCGAAGTCTATTTCAGATGTAGCTTGGGGTCAATTTCTTACGATATTGCAATACAAGGCGAAATGGTTTGGCAAGAATATTCTGCAAATTGGAAGATTTGTACCAAGCTCTAAAGCATGTTCATGTTGTGGATACACCATGACAAAATTGCCACTAAGCATAAGAGAATGGCAATGTCCTGACTGTGAAACAGTGCATGACCGTGATTTGAATGCAAGCCTAAATATACGCAATTTCGCTTTAGCTGATGCACTAGGACATAGTGTTGTATAAAGAGTTCCTGTACCGCCATACTGTCAGCGCAGTGCGGTATCGAAAGGTGTAATCTCTAAGATTACATGGGTCGCAAAGATTCCCCCACCATAACTCTTAGTTTGGTGGTGGGAGTATGTCAACTAATCATAAACACTTCCAATATTATTTTAGCTTCATTTTAGTCATTCAAACCATCGCTTGCCTTTATTTGTTCTATCCTTTTTGTCTATTATTTGCATTGAGCTATTTTGGCTCAATTGCACCAATTTGATCTAAAAAAATTATTCTTCTCACTAAAAAATGCGTTCTAAAATGGCGCAGCATGGTGTATAAAAATAATGAAATGCACAAAAATAGTGCGAATTTGACTTAAAAATGTGATCTGATTTTACATTTTTAGGGTTAAAGCTGAGATTTGGCTCATGTGCGAATAAAAAATAAAGTTGGCATTGTTTTTGCTTTTATTGGTGCGTGAATTGAGTTGTTGTCCCTATTTTGGCGCAAAAAAGATTCAATGATTGTGCGAAACTGTCAAATTTGCCTGCTACATTCAAGTGTAAAAGTTGCGTAAATGATGAATCGGTCACTCAGGCTTTTTAATCGGTATTGATTGAAATAAATGTGTGACATTTCATTTACCCAAGGTTGATGTTTAGAGAAGTAAATTGAGTTAAATCGCAAAAACAGATTGTTTAATTGGCCCAATTGGGCAAGTAAAAGAAGGGTACGCTATGCACATGCCATCGCCTAATACTGTAGCTCCCGCTCAAGGTTTATACCAACCGGATGAGTTTAAAGATAACTGTGGTTTCGGTTTAATTGCCCATATGCAGGGTGATGCAAGCCATGATCTCGTCAAGACTGCCATTCATAGTTTAAGTTGCATGACCCACCGTGGTGGTATTGCCGCAGACGGTAAAACGGGCGATGGATGTGGTTTGCTGTTGGCGATGCCAAAGCAATTTTTCCGCGAAGAAGCAAAACGCTTAAGTGACATTACTCTGAGCGAAATTTTTGCAGTGGGTACAGTATTTCTGAACCTCGACCCTGCCTTAGCGGCGCATGCAAAAAATATCCTGACCAAAGAAATTGAAGCAGAAGGCTGTAAAGTATTGGCTTGGCGTGTGGTGCCAACCAATAATGAGGCATTGGGCGAAATCGCCATGCAGTCTTTGCCTGCTTTTGAGCAAATTATTGTCAATTGCCCATTGGGTGTGACTGAAGTTGAATTTAACCGCAAACTATTTTTGGCGCGCCGTCGTGCCGAGCAGCAATTGACTACCGATCCATATTTTTATGTGACCACGCTATGCTCAACCGTGATCAGCTATAAAGGTTTGATGATGCCTGCAGCGATTGCAGACTTTTATACCGACCTTGCCGATGAACGTCTGGCATCACATATTGTGGTGTTCCATCAGCGCTTCTCGACCAACACTTTGCCACGTTGGCCGTTGGCACAGCCGTTCCGTTATTTAGCACACAATGGTGAAATCAACACCATTACCGCCAACCGTAACTGGGCGATGGCACGTACCCCAAAATTTGAAAATCCATTATTGCCAGGTTTGACAGAGCTAAACCCAATTGTAAACCGTACAGGTTCAGACTCCTCAAGCTTAGACAATATGCTGGAAATTCTGGTGGGTGGCGGAATGGATTTATTCCGTGCCTTGCGTATGTTGGTTCCGCCTGCATGGCAGAACGTCGAAACCATTGATGCCGATTTACGCGCTTTCTATGAATTTAACTCTAAACATATGGAAGCGTGGGATGGCCCTGCAGGTTTAGTGATTCAGGATGGTCGTCATGCCATCTGTATGTTAGACCGTAATGGCTTACGTCCTGCACGTTGGGTGATCACTAAAAATGGCTACATCACTTTGGCCTCTGAAATTGGGGTGTGGGGCTATGAGCCTGAAGATGTAATTTCTAAAGGACGTGTTGGCCCAGGGCAAATTTTGGTGGTGGATACCTTTACTGGCAAAGTGCTCGATACGCAGGATGTAAATAACCATCTGAAAAGAATGCGTCCTTACCGTGAATGGTTACGTGAAAATTCAATCCGTTTACAAGGCAGCCCAGAGCTTGAAGAATATTTGTGTGATCAGGGTTTAAAAGGTGATGCCTTAAAAGCTGCACAAAAAATGTTTATGGTGACCTTTGAAGAGCGTGATCAATTATTGCGTCCAATCGCAGAAAGCGGTCAAGAAGCCGTGGGTTCCATGGGTGATGATACGCCAATGGCAGTATTATCACGTCAGGTACGTCATGTGTCGGATTATTTCCGTCAGCAGTTTGCGCAGGTGACCAATCCACCGATTGACCCATTGCGTGAATCGATCGTGATGTCTTTGGAAACCTGTTTAGGGCGTGAACAAAACGTATTTGAGCAAGGTCCAGAACATGCAGACCGCTTGATTATCTCAAGCCCTGTGTTGACCAACTCCAAAATGCACCAAATTCGCACTTTGGGCCGTAAAGGCTATGAAATTGCCGACATCGACCTGAACTATGCCGAAAGCGAAGGTTTGCAAGCTGCAATTCAACGGATTTGCGAAACTGCTGCACAAGCGGTGCGTGAGGGTAAAACTTTATTGGTACTCACCGATAAAAAAATCCGTGAAGGTTACTTGCCTGCCAATGCGGTCATGGCGACTGGTGCGGTGCATCACTACTTAATACAAGTCGGTTTACGTACCGATGCCAACATTATTGTGGAAACAGGCTTTGCCCGCGATCCGCACCAATTTGCAGTATTGCTCGGTTTTGGTGCAACTGCGGTGTATCCATATTTGGCTTATGATGTGATCAATGATTTGATTGCCAAAGGCGAGTTATTGGGCGATCCAGTTTATGCGCAAAGCAATTTCCGCAAAGGCATTGAAAAAGGCTTGCTTAAAGTCTTGTCCAAAATGGGGATTTCAACTGTCGCATCTTACCGTGGTGGTCAGTTGTTTGAAGCAGTCGGCTTATCTGCCGAAGTGGTGAATACTTGCTTTATTGGTGTACCGAGTCGTATTCAGGGTGCAACTTTTGCCGATCTGGAAAATGATCAGAAAAAATTGGCAGATACTGCATGGAAATCGCGTAAGCCAATTGATCAGGGCGGTCTGCTGAAATTTGTATTTGGCAAGGAATACCATGCCTTTAACCCAGATGTGATCAATGCCTTACACAAAGCGGTGCGTTCAGGCAATTATGCAGATTTTAAAGAATATGCAGAAATCGTGAATAATCGCCCAATCGCAACCATTCGTGATCTATTCAAGTTAAAAACAGACCATTCAATTGCCTTAGATCAAGTGGAATCGGTTGAACAAATTTTACCGCGATTCGACTCTGCGGGCATGTCTTTGGGTGCGTTGTCGCCAGAAGCGCATGAAGCCATTGCCATTGCCATGAACACCATTGGTGGACGTTCAAACTCAGGTGAGGGCGGTGAAGACCCAGCGCGTTATGGCACGATTCGTAACTCGAAAATCAAACAGATTGCTTCAGGGCGTTTCGGGGTAACACCTGCTTACTTAACCTCTGCAGAAGTGTTGCAGATTAAAGTGGCACAGGGTGCAAAACCAGGCGAGGGTGGTCAGTTACCGGGTGGTAAAGTGAATGGCTTGATTGCCCGTTTACGTTACTCTGTACCGGGTGTGACTTTAATTTCTCCACCACCACACCACGATATTTATTCGATTGAAGACTTGTCACAATTGATTTTCGATTTAAAGCAAGTCAATCCGCAAGCCATGGTATCGGTCAAACTGGTGTCTGAACCGGGTGTGGGTACCATTGCAGCAGGTGTCGCTAAAGCCTATGCCGACTTCATTACCATCTCGGGTTATGATGGCGGTACCGCAGCATCGCCACTGTCCTCTATTCACCATGCAGGTTCACCGTGGGAGTTGGGTTTAAGCGAGGCGCATCAGGCACTGCGTGTGAATGACTTGCGTGGCAAAGTCCGTGTGCAAACCGATGGTGGCTTAAAAACTGGTTTAGATGTGGTGAAAGCGGCAATTTTAGGTGCGGAAAGCTTCGGTTTTGGTTCAACGCCAATGATTGCCTTAGGTTGTAAATACTTGCGTATCTGTCACTTAAATAACTGTGCAACAGGGGTAGCAACGCAGCAAGATCATTTGCGTCAGGAACACTATATTGGTGAACCACAAATGCTGATCAACTTCTTCACATTTATTGCTGAAGAAACTCGTGAATGGTTAGCAGCATTGGGTGTGGCGAGCTTAAAAGACTTGATTGGTCGTACCGACTTACTGGAAATTTTACCAGGTGAAACTGAAAAACATGCACATCTTGATTTAAGTGCCTTGTTAGAATCACACCCTGCGGCAGAAGGCAAAGCGCAATACTGTCAAGTTGAAGGCAATGCACCATTTGACAAAGGCGTCTTGGCTGAAAAAATGATTGCAGAGATGTTGCCTGCAATTGAAGCAGGTACAGGTGGCGAGTATTACTTTAATGTGAGCAACTGTGACCGTTCTATTGGTGCACGTATTTCAGGTGAAATTGCCCGTCGTTATGGTAACTTGAGCATGGAACATCATCCTGTCAAAGTGAATCTTACAGGTACAGCGGGGCAATCTTTGGGTGTTTGGAATGCAGGTGGTTTGCATATCAAACTTGAAGGTGATGCCAATGACTATGTGGGTAAAGGCATGGCAGGTGGACGAATTTCCATCTTCCCACCAAAAGGTTCGCCTTTCCAAACTCAAAACACAGCGATAATTGGTAATACCTGTCTCTATGGTGCAACCGGTGGTAAATTATTTGCTGCAGGTACGGCAGGTGAGCGCTTTGCGGTGCGTAACTCAGGTGCCTTCGCTGTGATTGAAGGGGCAGGCGACCACTGCTGTGAATATATGACTGGCGGGATTGTCACGGTATTGGGCAAAGTGGGACATAACTTTGGTGCGGGCATGACAGGTGGATTTGCCTATGTACTGGATTTGGATAATGACTTTGTAGACCGTTACAACCACGAACTGATTGAGCTGAATCGTATTTCGACTGAAGCGATGGAAGAACATAAAGCATTCTTAGGACGTATTTTAGATGAACACATTGCTGAAACAGGCAGCGCGTGGGCGTATAAAATCCGCCATGAGTTTGATTTCTATAGCCGTAAATTCTGGTTGGTAAAACCAAAAGCTGCCAACTTGCAGACTTTGTTGAAAACCACCCAAGCAGATCCACAATAATCCACGACTCAGCATTCGGCAGATGTGGATAACTTTAGACTTATACCCAGTGTAAATGTCGCGTTATCCACATCCACCTACGGAGAAAGACATGGCAGAACGCCTACATAATGACTTTCAATTTCTGGATGTAGCACGCCAAGATCCAGAGAAAAAAGATCTCGATGTCCGCAAAAATGAGTTTGTGGAAATTTATAAACCGTTTACTGCAGAAGTGGCGGCCAATCAGACCCATCGTTGTTTGGGCTGTGGTAACCCGTACTGTGAATGGAAATGCCCTGTGCATAACTACATTCCGAACTGGCTTAAACTAATTTCGGAAGGCCGTATTTTTCAGGCAGCAGAATTGTGTCATCAAACCAATACTTTGCCTGAAGTTTGTGGACGGGTTTGTCCGCAAGACCGTTTGTGTGAAGGCGCATGTACCTTAAATGATGGTTTTGGTGCAGTGACGATTGGCAATGCCGAAAAGTACATCAACGATACTGCTTTTGCCTTGGGCTGGCGTCCAGATATGTCGCATGTGAAATGGACCGATAAAAAAGTTGCGATTATTGGTGCAGGCCCTGCAGGTTTGGGCTGTGCTGATATTTTGGTGCGTAATGGCGTCAAACCGGTAGTCTTTGACAAACGCCCTGAAATTGGTGGCTTGCTGACCTTTGGTATTCCAGAATTTAAAATGGAAAAAGACGTGATGAAACGCCGCCGAGAAATTTTTTCTGGCATGGGGGTTGAATTCCGTTTAAATACCGAAATTGGTACAGATATCACGATTGAACAATTGCTTGCAGATTACGATGCCGTGTTCATGGGCATGGGCACTTATACCTATATGAAAGGTGGATTTGCTGGTGAAGATTTAGATGGTGTTTATGATGCGCTGGATTTCTTGATTGCCAATGTCAACCGTTGCCAAGGCTGGGAAAAGGACCCTGCAGAATACATCAGTGTTGAAGGCAAAAAAGTGATTGTACTGGGTGGTGGGGATACTGCCATGGACTGTAACCGTACTTCTATTCGTCAAGGTGCGCAGCAAGTCACTTGTGCCTATCGTCGTGATGAAGCCAATATGCCAGGTTCACGTCGTGAAGTGACCAACGCCCGTGAAGAAGGGGTGAACTTCTTATTTAACCGCCAACCCATTGAAATTATCGGTGAAAATGGTAAAGTCACAGGTGTAAAAGTGGTCACCACGCAATTGGGTGAGCCTGACAGTCGTGGTCGTCGCAGCCCAGAGCCTGTGCCAGGTTCAGAAGAGGTTTTAGCTGCCGATGCAGTGTTACTAGCTTTTGGTTTCCGTGCCAGCCCTGCAGATTGGTTTGCCTCTGCCAATGTTGGGGTAGATGGTTCAGGTCGTGTATTGGCAGCAGAACAGCAAACATTTAAGTTCCAAACATCTAACCCGAAAATTTTTGCAGGGGGCGATATGGTGCGTGGTTCTGATTTGGTGGTGACTGCAATTTGGGAAGGTCGTCAGGCGGCAGAAGGTATTTTAGATTATTTAGAGGTCTAAACGAGTTTGTTTTGCTTAGATCTTGAAAGGGCTGAGTTTTAAGGAATTCAGTCCTTTTTTATTGGATATTTTATCCCGCTCATCTTCTTGTAGAATATATTGCCATCTCTGATTCAAAGGTTTAAGAGCTGAAACTTCAATATCAATTCAATCTGCTGTACAAGGTTGTTGTTTGATGTAAACAGTTTGGTGATTCGCTCAATTAAACAAAATACACAAACAGGTCAGAATTTCACGTTAGAATGAAATCATTTCAAACAAATACAAAGAAAATTTAGAGGTTAACTTATGAATTTCACAAAAAAAACCATGCTCGCGGTGGCTTTAAGCAGTACTTTGACATTAAGCGGCTGTGGCTATAACACGCTACAAGTGAAAGATGAAGCAGTGTCAGCTTCGTGGTCAGAAGTACAAAACCAATATCAACGCCGTGCTGACCTCGTACCTAACTTAGTCAATGTCGTGAAAGGCTATGCCAAACATGAAGAACAAGTATTGACTGAAGTCACTCAGGCACGTGCCAATGTAGCAGGTTTAAAGGTTGATCAAGCCGTACTTGAAGACCCAGCACTATTCCAAAAATATCAGGAAGCGCAGGCACAAATGACCAGTGCCTTGTCACGTTTAATTGCAGTGTCTGAAAATTACCCAGACTTAAAAGCCAATGAACAGTTCCGTGAATTACAAGTGCAACTTGAAGGCACCGAAAACCGTATTGCCGTGGCGCGTAATCGTTACATTAGCACAGTGCAAGACTTTAACAGCTATGCACGTCAGTTCCCGCAAGTCATGACTGCTAAAGTGATTGGCATGGACACCAAACCAAACTTTAGCGCAGAACAAAGCGCACAAACCGCACCTAAAGTTTCGTTTGAATAATGCATAGGGAGGATGACTGAATGCTGCTATCGCACAGCAAGACCCACATGAACCTTGGGCAGATCTTGCTGCTCATCATGGTGATGTGTTTCAGCTGCTTGGCATATAGTGAAGTTGCCACCGCAACCGATGAAACTGCCGAAGCTGCGGTGCTGGGTAAAATTGTGCAGCAACAGCATCCTCAAACTGCCAACCCTATCCCTGATCTTGTAAATTCAGGTCAGCCTACATCTGGCACTCACCAAGCGCCTATAGGAACGCCTGTTCAGCAACCACAAATTGCAAATGATATGGCAGAAGGTGAGTCCATCCGTGCTTTGCCGACCTTAAATCAGCCCGTGGTGGATCAAGCCAATCTGCTGACTGCCACAGAAAAACAGCAAATCAGTCAGCGAATTTTAAATTTACATCAACAAGCCAAAGCACAAATAGGCGTGGTGATTGTTCCAACCACAGGGCAGGAAGATATTTTTGATTTTGCCATGCGTGTCGCAGAACAATGGCAACTTGGTTCTGCCAAGCAAGATAATGGTGTGTTAATGGCAATTGCAGTGAATGACCGCCGTATTCAAATTTTAACGGGGTATGGTTTAGAGGGCGTGCTGCCCGATATTGTAGTCAGTCGGATTATTAACCAACGCATTACACCGTATTTTAAACAAGCGCAATATGCTCAAGGCATTGACGCAGGCTTGGCAGAAATTGAACGGATTTTAAACTTAGACCCCGAAGTTGCTGCACAGGCGGCGCAAGAACTGAAACAGCGTCAGGAACAAGCTTTGCAAGAACAACAGGCGCGTGAAAAAACCTTGAGCACTGCTTTATTTATTTTAATTGCGGGGGTAATTGGCTCACTGATTGTCGGAAAACGCTTAAGTGCTTCAACCGCTGCCGTGGCAGGTACAGTGGCAGGTTTGGTCAATGGTGCAGGCTTAATCACCAGTTTAATGATTGGCGTGGGAATTTTCTTTTTACTCATCACAGCCATTGCACAGACCATTTTCCAAATTTTCTTGTCCTCTGCAGGGCGTGGTAGCGGACGTGGCGGCGGTTTTGGTGGCGGTGGCTATAGCGGCGGTGGTGGTGGCTTTGGTGGGGGAGGAGCATCAGGATCATGGTAACCACAACAGATACAACAGAAATTATTACTCAACCGAAAATGGACATTGCAGCCCGTCCGAGTGTAAAGCGTTGGCTGAAGCATTTCTTTTATTTACCTGCCAGCAAACGTTTTTTTAATGCGCAGGATCAACATGCCATTGCAGAAGCGGTGACTGCTGCAGAGCATGGGCATGTGGGTGAAATTCAGGTGGTGATTGAAGGTTGTTTACCCTCGCGGTTGGCGTATGCGGTAGATACGCATACCCGTGCACGCCAATTATTCGCAGAATTGGGTGTTTGGGATACTGAACTGAACAGCGGGATTTTACTGTACCTGAATTTGTGTGAGCGTAAAGTGGAAATTGTGATAGACCGCGGCATTAAAACTGCGACCACACAACAGGTGTGGGATGAAGTCTGTGCGCATATTGTGCGGGGTTTGGCACAGCAGCAGTATAGGCAAGCAGTGATAACAGGTGTGATTGAAATTGGTGAAATTTTGGATGGGTTTTATGACCGCCGGTGGGTAGATCGTCAGAATGAATTGAGCAATGCGCCGATTATTTTGGGGTGAGTGCTGTTAGGGCTCTTTTCTTTTTCAACCCCCTCCTTACGCCATACATGGCTCACCTTTTTCAAAGGGGGAAGCTTAAAAAGTATGTTTGCATAATAAAATAAATTTTATCTCTGTACACGACAAAAATAGATAACTCATTGAAATAATGTCACAATAATTGTTTTCTAACGACGAATACTATGACACATCTCAATGAGTTATATCTTATCTTAAACAAATCTCTAAAATGGAACAAGTCACATTTAAAGTGCTTTGCGCTCATCATGCTTGTGATTATTTTAAAGCAAACATGTAATCTTTCTTCTGCATCTAAAGCCTTGCCCATCAAGTGCTTACCACAATCATTT
>NZ_JACASN010000027.1:0-47243 GCF_013390985.1 Acinetobacter sp. Swhac1
GGATATGGACAAACTTGAAAAATTTGTCGTTATAAAAGCATGTCTATATGGACAAAATATAAAATAGAGTAAATGAATAGAATTCAAGAGTTTGGAGCGTGTCTATATAAAGTGACTTATGGAATGTTTACAATTAATGATCGTTGTAGCGATCATTGGTATTTTGGCTGCAGTGGCAATTCCTGCGTATCAAGACTATACCAAGCGTGCAAAGGTAACAGAAGGTATTGCTTTGGCTGCTGGTGCAAAGACCACAGTTGTTGAGAATGCTGCAAGTGCAGCTCGATATGATTTAGGCTATTCAACGCCAACAGCTACTAAAGATGTAAAGTCAGTAGTGATTAATAATGCTAATGGGCAGATTACCATCACTTATGCTGCTCCAGTTCAGGATAATGGTACAATTATTTTACGTCCATATACTGGTACTGCAGCAGCACCAGTAGCATTACCAGCTTCAACAGCAGCTTACACTCCGCCAGCAACTCAAATCAACTGGGCTTGTGGTGCTGCTGGTGCAGCAGCTCCAGCTGTTGCAGGTACTTTAGAAGCAAAACTTGCTCCTTCTAACTGCCGTTAATCTTTAATATTAGAAAAAGCAGCTTCGGCTGCTTTTTTTATTTAATTATTAATATAAGAGATTATAATATGCATAAAATCAAAGAGTTTGCTTTAATTGAAATTCTGATTGTTGTTGCAATTATTGGCATTCTTATTCTATTTGCATTGGTTCAATATAATCGACATATGACTAAAACATAAATGCTAAAAGTGATTGGTGCGACAAGAATTGTCCAACTTGCTGTTATAGAAGCAGCGATAAGTGAAAAAGATTTAACTGCAGTAACTGCCTCAAATATAGGCTATCAATTTTCAAACAACTCACATAAATATAAGTAATTTAATCATAGAAGATCACACAGGTGTCATTACTGTAACGACAAATTTACCGAGTGCTACGGGTCCTTTAGTTTTTACACCAAGTTTGAATAGTACAACTAAACAAATAGAATGGTCATGCAGTAGCTCAACAATAAATATTCGTTACTTACCTTTAAATTGCCATTAATATATTGCAGTTTTTAGATGTGTAGTGAAATTGAGGTATCAAAAATGGCAAAAACAAAACGAACAAAGTTTTTTTTATCTCATCTGATCATTTCCATTAGTTTGGCTTTGCTTGTGATTGGATTGATCTTTTTTATTTGGTATCCGTCGCCACTTGCCACAGCTGTTGGCGTAACGCATATCTTTTTAATGTTGTTGGTCATCGACGTCATTTTAGGACCACTTTTAGGTCTATTGGTCTATAAAGAAGGTAAAAAAACACTCAAATTTGACCTAGGTGTCATTATTTTCATTCAAATTGTGGCTTTGTGTTATGGGGTGTTTAGTATCGAACAAGGTCGCCCTGCATGGTTGGTTTATAATGTAGATCGTTTTGAATTGGTTAGAAAAAATGAATTAGTTGATACGAATATTCAGCAAGCACAGCAACAATTCCAACAACCTTCATGGTTTAAACCGCAATATGTGGCTACTGAATTTGCCAAAGATACACAACAACGCAATGATGAAATGTTTGCAGAAGTATTTAGCGGTATTTCAATTTCACAGCGTCCAGAACGTTATGTAGAACTGACTCAAGCAAAAAACCAAATTCAACAACGTGCATTACCGCTTATAGAATTGGAACAATACAATTCAAAAACTGAAGTTGAAAAAACTTTAGCAAAATATCCAAAAGCAGATGCGTGGTTACCTTTGAAAGCCAATACCGTAGATATGGTGGTCTTAGTCAATAAAGAATCCGCATCTATCATCAAAATAGTAGATTTAAGACCGTGGAAATAATTTCTTAAGTTAAAAATGGGGAATTTAAGTATTCCCCATGCGATCATTCCATTTTAAAAGTGGCAGAATTCCAATCAAACTTGCTACACAAAGCACTATTATCTTGCCAAAAAAAATATAAGATAGAGCCAGTTTTTTAGTCTAGTTTTCTTATGAAATCTGCATTGCTACTTTTGGCTGCCATCCTCATCTCCCTTGCATGGATTTTGCCCATTCACTACCGTCCGTGGGTGACCTATACAGGTGAACTTTACGCATTTTTTGCCCTGTTTGCCCTTGCAGCCTGCCTTTTTAAAGCAAAATTACAAATACCCAAAATCAGCCTGCCCTTGCTAGCATTGTGCAGTGTTCCACTCATTCAGTGGGGCCTTGGCTTAGTCTACTTCTTTGACAAAGCCTTGCTCAGCAGCGTGTATATCTTCAGTTTTTGGTTGGCAATTATTTTTGGCTATAACCTTACTCAAAATAGTATTGAACGTGAACGCATCTTCGCAGGCTTTAGTTATGTGCTACTCGGAGTAGGAAGTGTGACCGCATTCATGGCAATTTGCCAGTGGCTCACACTCGACCAATACCTGCCTATTATGGTGGATATTAAAATTGGACAGCGTCCTTATGCCAATTTTGCTCAACCCAATAACATGGCGACCTTTTTGGTGATGTCGCTTATGGCATGCCTATATTTATACGAAAAACAAAAACTCAAAACTGTGTGGATTGTGATTGCAGCTGCCATGATTTTGGTTGGTGTGGTACTGAGTCAGTCGCGTACTTCATGGTTGGCATCGCTGTGTCTCTTGACCTATTTGAGCTATCAACAATACCGTGGCGTGATGCGGATTAAATGGCGCTATAGCTTACTGTGGTTTGCCGCATTTATCGGGCTGATTTTTATTGCACCTGCTTTCAGTCAATTACTCTCGCAAAGTGCTGAACTTTCGGTGCAATCTCGCGATGTGGTACAACGCGCCACAGGTGATATGTCACGTTTGGCGATTTGGCAACAAATGCTCGCTGCGATTGAACATCAACCCTGGTGGGGCTATGGTTGGCATCAAACCAGCGTGGCGTATGTCACGATTAGTGAATTTGTGCAAGGCCCTGTGTGGATTCGTAGCGCACACAATTTCATTTTGGACTTTTTACTTTGGAATGGTGTGATACTCGGCGTGCCATTTTTGGCGTATCTGGGCTATTGGGGTTACCAGTTGCATAAATATACCCAGTCGGTGGAATCGGTTGTGGGGATTTTGATGGTCGGTGCATTTAGTGTGCATGCCATGCTGGAATTTCCACAAAACTATGCCTACTTCCTGCTGCCTGTAGGTTTTATTATCGGCATGGTTCAATCACAACGTGTGTTAAAAGGCTTAACTTTATCTCCAATTTATTTACGCACGACTTTTGTGATTGGTGCATTGTTGTTGATGCTGATTTATCGTGATTATGAGGTGATGGTGCCTAAATTGAATCAGTCGGTACGCTATGAACAGACACCTGAAAAAATCACCCATCAAGACCGTATTTTGGTACTCGAAGAATTTAACCGCCGTATTGCGTGGATTCGATTAAATCCGTATAGCCTACAAACGCCTGAACAATTGCAGGATATCCATGAAATTGTGTTGAATTATCCAACCCGCTACGATTTATTGAAATACGCACGCGTATTAGCATTTAACGGTTATGAAGCAGAAGCCAAAAAGCAATTATGGTTGTTAAGCACTTTGTGGCAGGTCAATGTAGATTATGCGACTTTATTGGATGAGGCAAAGCCGCGCTGATTTGTGTAGCGCAAGGAGGGGGATTTGAAAATAGTGAGCCAAATATGGTGAAAATTTTCAATGTTGAAAATCTCTCCCAACTTCTCTTTAAAAAGAGAGGGGGTATTCATTATAAAATTGATTTCATGTGCGAAAATTTAAAGAGATGCTGAACTTTTGTTCAGATAAAGGGAGTTGTGTTAGAATTGTATGATCTATTCACACAATAAGGCATGCTGATGGCGAGAACTACAAGTGTAACAATTGGCCCACAACTCGATAACTTTGTGAGCAAACTGATTGAATCTGGACGTTATGGTTCAACCAGTGAAGTGATGCGATCTGCACTAAGATTATTGGAGCAGCAAGAAAATCAAACTGCAGCTTTAAAGCAAGCGATTGAAGCAGGTGAGAACAGTGGAGAAAGTACACTTAGCCTAAAAGATATTGCGGCTCAAGTGAAGCAGAAGCATCGTGTATAAGCTATCAAATTTAGCTGTCGACGACTTCACTGCTATTTATGAATACACCTTACTTAATTTTGGTGTAGCTCAAGCTGACCAATACACGCAACATTTGGAAAATACCTTTCATTTGTTAGTGAGTTCACCGCTGATTGGTTATGCATGTGTAGATATTGGCGAGGGAATACGCCGTCACGATCATCATCAACATGCTATTTTTTATAAAAAACAGGATTATGGAATTTTTATTATTCGGATATTGCATCAACAGATGCAAACCATGAAACATTTTTTTGCGTTATAAATACTTTTTTATAAATCCAAGAATTTAAAATGCGCATAAGTAAAATATATTGATATTGAGAGCTTCTTCATTAGAGATAGGCAAGATACTGAATTTTAGGTAAAGTGCCCCAAAAAACAAAAGACTGGAAAACCAGTCTTTTGAGTTATCTAAACTAGATGAGTTTTAGAGTTGACTTTGAATATAGTTTTCAATGCCTACCGTTTCAACCAAATCAAGCTGTGTCGTTGCCCAGTCTAAGTACTCTTCTTCTTTCTCTAGAATTTCCTGAACCAAATCACGGGTTACATAGTCCAGTTGTTGCTCTGCCAAAACCACCGCTTTTTGAATCGCTTCAATATTTTCTTGGACTTTTCGTACATCGCAATTCAGCACTTCAGCAGTGTGCTGACCAATATACAATTTACCCAAATGTTGTAAATTTGGCAGACCTTCTAAAAATAAAATACGTTCAATAATTTTGTCAGCATGTTTCATTTGACGAATCGACTCTTTATATTCAGCCGAGCCGAGTTGTTCAATGCCCCAATCATTAAACATACGTGAATGTAAAAAATATTGGTTAATTGCAGTCAGGTGATGATACAAAACTTGGTTGAGTTGATTAATCACATCACGATTGCCTTTCATTGCAGCACTCCATCAACAATTTCTGCCTTAAACCGCTTAAGGCAATCTATATTTCTATCTTAAACAAGACTGGGCAAAATGGCGAGTGATTTAGGGGCTATTTATACTTCACAAATGGTTTGCGCTGTCGGCTAAAACTGAGCAGATCAGGCATGAAACGAAGGGAATAGCGAGACTATTGCCAAGTTTCATAACGCAATCTGAGAAAGTTTTAGCCACATGAGCAAGAACAAAGCACTGCTTTGTTTGCTGCGCAAGGGGACAAGCATATTTTTTGCTGCTATTGCGTTATGTGCCAGTCATTTAGAATGACTAAATTTCCTGTCCCATGCCTTATATCAGCTAAAAAATATGCGTAGTCGCAAACATAGATGAAGTATAAATAGACCCCAGACCGCAAATGAAAATCGCAATCGAAAACAATTAGCTAGGTGGTGTGAAGAAATGTAAGCCAAGAAAAACCCGCTGTAGTCGAAAGCGGGAGAGGAAACACTGAGTATAAATTATAATATTTAAATGCGGGAGAGCAATAAAACGTCAGCTTTAGGCAGCAACGGCAAGACGAGACGCAATTTGTGCAATTTCATCGCTAATGATGGCGCGAGTTTCAGGCGCACAGCGACCGCAACAGGTGCCCAAGTCAAACATATCGCGAATTTCACGATAGCTGTCTGCACCATTGGCAACGGCTTCTTTAATGTCTTGATCTGTAATACCACGGCATAAGCAAACGTACATGAATGCAACCACAATAATGAAATAAGATAAGTGTTATTATTGATAATTATTATCGTTTGTCAATAAAAATCATTTGAAAAGTCATTTATTGTAATTGGGTTTTTGAATTAAAAAATGCCACTTAATAGGTGGCATCGTTTATTTGTTTTTAAGCATTTGAATAATAATGACTTATGAATTGATAATCACAACGCCATCCATTTCAACTAAAGCACCTTTAGGTAAGCTGGCCACACCTAAGGCTGCACGCGCAGGGTAAGGTTGTGCAAAATATTCACCCATAATCTGATTGACCAATTGGAAGTGAGATAAATCGGTCAGGAAAATATTGAGTTTGGCAATATCGGCCAAAGAGCCACCTGCCGCTTCGCAAACGGCCTTTAAGTTATCAAATACGCGGCGAATTTGCGCTTCAATGCCTTCTACCAATTCCATGCTGTATGGGTCTAAACCAATTTGACCTGATAAATAAACAGTATTGCCCACTAAAATGGCTTGAGAGTAAGTACCAATTGCTGCAGGTGCATTTTCAGTATGGATGACTTGGCGAGACATTGATTTCTCCTAAAATAATGTACGAACATCATAGACCATCCGACTGTATTTCAGTAGCCTGATGAGTCTATAATGCAAAATGGGTGAATGTACGGCACGGTCAAACCATGCAGCCACATTAATTAACAAGCTTTGGCTTCTTCGGCAATGCTAATTGGACGTGCTAAACGGCTAATCCGTGGAAAACCGAAGTGCATACGCAAATCACGAATAATTTTGGCAATTTGCTTACGGTTATTCACCACAATATTCACGTGAGTTTTACCATCATGGCTGCGCACCATTTCTACACCCGTTTTGGCCTTACGACATTGATAGATCAAATCGGAAATTTGTTCGTCATTCATATCCATATCAATGCTGAGGTAAGCGGTAAAACTCACGTCATCCACATCTTCTGAAGTCCATTGTAGCGGCATGATATTTTCAGGATGTTGATGTTGCTCATGCAGTAAGTTGTTGCAGCGCGCACGATGCACAATCAAACCGCGACGTGACAAGTTGCCCTGAATCGGGTCGCCCAGCACAGGATTGCAACAGTGTGCATATTTCACGTCAATGCCTTCTGTGCCCTGAATCAGACGGTCAGAATGTTCGCTGCTGTCCTGATCGAGAGCGTAAATGTGGTTTGCCACCAACTGCGGTAATAAATCACCGACTGCAATTTGCTCAAATAAACGGTCTTTAGAGTCGATATGACGCCATTGCAACACATTTAACCAATCTGCTTCGGTTAGGTCTTGAATCGAGTGATTAAACAATTTCAGCGCACGGTTCAGGGCTTGCTGACCTACCAAACGCTGTTCTTCAATATCCTGATCACGCAGAATATTTTGTAAGGCACGACGGGCCTTTTGGGTATTAATAAAACTTAGCCAGTCTGGGTTTGGCGTGGCTAAAACATCGGTAATGATTTCGACCACTTGCCCGCTGATGAGTGGCGTCGAAAGTGGTTTGCTTTCACCATTAATTTTTGTGCCAACAGCGTGGTTCCCTAAGAACAAACTGGCTGCATAAGCAAAATCTACTGCGGTGGCACCTTGCGGCAATTCATGTAAATGTCCGTGCGGGGTATAAACATGAATTTTCTCTTGATGTAGATAATCTAGTAAATCGCTAAATGTGGTTTTGGCACACTCACCATCAATCAACACGTTCAAGCTTTGCATAGAGGCTTGGATGGCAGAACGGCAGGCTTGTGGTGCATTTTCACCCAAGACTACGCCAAAACGTGCAGCTTTACGCATCAATTCAGTTTGAATGGTGAGTGATAAGGTGGTTTGTTCACCTTTTAGACGCATCATGAGTGATTGGTTACCGCCTGGCAGAGGGCGACGGATATGATCTTCATAATGCAAGACCTGAAAGCTGTCACGTAAAATATCGGCCAAACGGTCACAGTCGGCAATGCTTTGTAAAATAATTTCAAAGGCGTGGCTGTGGGTCAGTTCTTGTAGATCAATATCGTTTTTAACAAAGTGGCGCAGTAATTCAATATTGTTATTTTTCTTTTTAATCCGACCGGTAATTTGATTGTCTTGGAGTAGGTCGGCAAGGTTTTGTTCCCATTTGGACTGGTATTCACAGCGTTTTGGCTTGGTGTGCAAAAGGGCGGCTTGCACATCGTTATACATATCTAAATCAAGATTTTGATAACACAGATGTTCAAGGTTATCCGCCATTTCATTCATACCCACGATACGTGCCATAGGTACAAACACATCAAAGGTTTCTTGGGCAATGCGTGCGCGTTTGTCTGGTCGCAGTGCATCTAATGTGGTCATGTTGTGATAACGATCTGCTAGTTTCACAATAATGACACGTGGGTCCTGTAAGGTGGCTTGCAGAATTTTACGGAACGAAGCGGCTTTGTTGTATTCCTTGTCGCTAGAATGGCTAAGTTTGGTCACACCATCGACCAGTTCGGCAACGGTGCGTCCAAATTTTTCTGTGATGTCATCTTTGCTGTAGTCAGTATCTTCAATGACGTCATGCAATAGGGCAGCAATGAGCGTGTCGGCATCCAAACGCATGTGCGCCAAAATACAACTGACCGCAATCGGGTGTAACACATACGGTTCACCACTTTTACGGGTAACGCCATCATGCGCATGCTCGGCATAATCGCAAGCCGTAAGCACCTGTTCGACTTCACTTACGCTAAGGTAAGGTTCGATCATGGCTTGAAGCTGTTGTTTGGCTTGGCTGACCATCGTGCCTGGCATATAACACCCTTTAAAATACAAGTGATAACGAATCTACAGTTAGACCTTATAATGAAAAGCATGTTGCATGACTTGTCAATTTTTTTTGTACCAAAACATAAGGTCATTAGACCATTTAAAATCAGGTCTTAATCCTTATGTTATAACGGTTTTTAGCGCAAGATTAAAGTTCAGACAACAAAAAAGCCTAGTAAAAAACTAGGCTTTTTCAGAAAGTCGTTCTTATTGGAAAGAAAAACCATCTAAATTCAAGTTATTTGCTGAAAGTGCGAGGTCAAGACTCGAAGTTTGATAATCTTGATCACGTTGTTTCAAAATGTCTTTAGACACATGACCCACAGCAATTTCACGTAATGCCACTACAGTTGGCTTGTCATTGTCCCACTCTACAGTTGGCTCAATGCCTTGACGTGCCAATTGACGCGCGCGCTTGCTTGCCACTAGTACAAGCTCAAAGCGGTTGTCTACATGGTCTAAACAATCTTCAACGGTAACGCGTGCCATAAGAATTCTCGTTCGAATAATAAATTTAAACAGACTGTGCAGTATAAGGTGCTTTGCCTATAGACTCAAGTTTTAATCACGCGCTTGGCGGGCTAATTAACTTTCGAATCAAGGCTTGATGACGATGCGCCTGCTGCGCCATCACCAAACGATTAGCCGTAATCACCGATTCTAAATCGTGCAGAGCCTTATTAAAGTCATCATTAATAATCACATAGTCAAAATTGACATATTGTTGCATATCTTCAACTGCGCAGCCCAAACGATGCTCAATTACATCGACTGCATCGGTGCCACGGTTAGACAAACGCTCGCGTAAATCAAACTGACTTGGTGGAAGAATAAAAATTTGCTTCGATTCAGGAAAAAGATTGCGTACTTGCTGAGCGCCTTGCCAGTCAATTTCAAGTAACACATCGTGACCTTTGGCTAACTGCTCTTTAACCGTCGCTTGCGCGGTACCATAATAGTTGCCAAACACTTCTGCATATTCAATAAAACCGCCTTGTTCTACTAAGTCAATAAAATCTTGTTTTTGCGTGAAGTGATAATGCACACCATCGAGTTCGCCGGGACGTTGACCACGTGTTGTGTGAGAAACTGAAACGTGTAAATTATTCACACGCTCAAGCAGGGCTTTAACGAGGGATGTTTTGCCTGTTCCTGAAGCGGCAGAAACGACAAACAATAGACCCGACATGATATTTTTCCTGATATGATAAAATATCTTCTCTATTTTAGAGTAGACGCCCCTTAAACAAAATAGCCAAGATGGCTTTTGTTGGCATAAATTTTAAACATCCCACCTATTTAACTTCAACATAGAGGGTTCTATGGAAATTGTATTGGCGAATCCACGTGGTTTTTGTGCAGGTGTAGACCGAGCAATTGCGATTGTAAATCGTGCCCTTGAGTGTTTTAACCCACCTATATATGTACGTCACGAAGTGGTACACAATAAATTTGTGGTGGACGACTTGCGTCAGCGTGGTGCAATTTTTGTCGATGAGCTAGATGAAGTGCCCGATGACAATATCGTGATTTTTAGTGCGCATGGCGTATCTAAAGCAGTGCAACAAGAGGCGGAGCGTCGCGGCTTAAAAGTATTTGATGCGACTTGTCCGTTGGTGACCAAAGTACATATTGAAGTTACCAAGTACGCGCGTGAAGGCACAGAGGCGATTTTAATTGGTCACGAAGGACACCCCGAAGTTGAAGGAACCATGGGGCAGTACGACAAGAAAAATGGCGGCGACATTTATTTAGTGGAAGATGAGGATGATGTGGCTGCACTTGCGGTTCAGCATCCAGATAAAGTGGCTTTTGTAACACAAACCACCTTGTCGATTGATGATACGGCCAAAGTAATTGATGCCTTGCGCCAAAAATATCCGAATATTCAAGGGCCACGTAAGGACGATATTTGCTATGCCACTCAAAACCGTCAGGATGCGGTGCGTGACTTAGCCAACCAGTGTGATGTGGTGTTGGTGGTCGGTTCTCCAAACTCATCTAACTCTAACCGTTTGCGTGAGTTGGCTGAACGTATGGGGAAACGTGCCTATTTGGTGGATAATGCAGACGAGTTGGAACAAGCATGGTTTCAACCGAATACAAAAATTGGTGTAACTGCAGGCGCCTCTGCACCAGAAATTTTAATCAAACAAGTGATTCAGCGCTTGCAAGACTGGGGTGCAACTTCCCCTGAAGAGCTGGCAGGCCGCGAAGAAAATATTACCTTTAGTTTGCCCAAAGAGTTAAGGATAAAGGCGGTAGAGGTTAACTAACTACCCCTTATCCTGTAAAAAAACCATTAATCGCCTACTGCATTTATTTGTCAGCTAAATGTATTATCTTTGTATATAAGAAAAAGGATTGTTGGTTATGAAGATGAAACGGTCTCAGGGTTTTACTCTAGTTGAGCTGATGGTGACGATAGCGGTTTTGGCGATTATCGCCATGATGGCAGCTCCGTCTTTTGGCAATATGCTACTCAAGCAAAACCTCAATCGTAGTACGCAAGATTTAGTATCTACCTTGAATGCAGCTCGTTCCACTGCGGTACTAGAACGTAGAGAAGTGACTGTCGATTTAAGCAAAACCGACCAGACCGCAGATACCGCAGAAACACGCTATTGGTTACCCAAAGGTGAGGCGGTTTTAAAATCAGGTTCGCCAACCAGCATTACCTTTCAGTTGAGTGGTGCGGTTAAAGACCATGCTGCCAATATTGATACTAAACCGTTTGTTATATGTGATGGAAACAGTGAACCGACTAAAGTCAAATCCAAAGCAATCAATGTTTCACTCATGGGAACAATAAACATCGATGAGGGGACATGCTAATGAACACAATGAGAACACATCAGCGTGGTGTCGGATTAATGGAAATTTTGGTTGCACTCTTGGTACTTGCGATCGGTGTACTTGGTTTTATCGCCTTGCAGTATCGTGCAGTTGAAGCCACATCAGAAAGTGGCTATCGAGTACAAGCGATCAATCTCGCGCGAGATATGGCGGAGCGGATTCGGGTCAATCGTGGAGCGATAGCAGCTTATGAAAACAAGCTATCTGAAACACAAGCAAACCAAATTACCTCAAGTAAAGACTGTGCCACAGAAAATTGTACTGCTGCGGAATTGGCTGAATACGATGTATCCCAAGTGTCCAAAAAAGCACAAAGTACAGGCATGGTAATGAATCGTATCACTTGCCAAGGCAATAGCGATAGCCGTAGTTGCATCTATGTCGCATGGGGTGATACTGCACCGACTGATGGTACTGATACTGATGATTGTACCAATGGTGCATCATACAATCCGACCTCGACCTGTTTGATTATGGAGGTCTATTAAAATGAATAAACTTCAACAAAATCCCCCTAAATCCCCCTTTTCCAAAGGGGGACTTACCCCGAATCATACACAGCATATGATTCGCAACGCTCTCCCCTTTGAAAAAGGGGAGTTGGAGGGGATTTTTAAAATAGAACTTGATACACCACATTTGACTTTGCGAAACAATATTTCTCATGGCTGGGGGGGATTTTCTAATTCTCAATCAGGTTTTACATTAATAGAACTGATGATTGCCCTTGCATTAGGTTTGGTCATTTCTGCTGCGGCAATCATGCTGTTTTTAACAGGGCAAAAAAGTTACTCTTTACAACAGGGTACAGCAGATTTACAGGATAATGCCAATTTTGGGCTAAATTATATTGTCAAGGATATTCGCCTAAGTAATCTTAATACAATGACCTCAGGTATCAGTGATGAAACTGCTGGTGGGGGGATTGTATTCAGGTCAATATCAAATAAGAAGTCAATAACATCTGGTACGCCACCTGTTACTACTGATTACTATAATTTACCTGCAAGTCTTACAGGGACAACTGTGGCTGTGGGTATGTTATCACAAGGTAATACAGGTTTATCCAACGTTAATACCGAAAAAAGCGACCAGCTTGTTATTCAGTACAAACCACAATATGTGACAGACCCTGATGATGCAACCAAACTTTTTGGTGGTTTTGACTGTGAAGGTAATCGAATCACTGTGACCAAAGTTGCTGCTGGAACGCCACAACCTTTAAATATCATCGTCCAGCGTTATTTCTTGCGTACCGATACCAAAATCGGCAATGAGCCGAATGCATCATTGGCTCTAGCGTGTGATGCAGGTTTTTACTCGGATACAGGTAGCCCTACAACTATTAGCAATTATGGCGATGATGGGCAGATTATTCTGAAACGAGTAGATTATTTTCATGTTCTGTTAGGTGTACAAAACGGCACAAATTTCCGTTATATCTCGATTGATAACTATATGACACTGACAGGAACACGCCCTCGTATTTTATCGGTACAGCTTGGAGCATTAATTCGCTCAGCACAATCCGTTGGTAGTGACAGCATGATTAAAGATACGCAAAAATTTCAGGTTTTAGATAAAGAAGTGACGGTCAAAACCCCAACTGCGGGTAATTCAAAATATGTCCGTCAAGTGGTTTCACAAACGGTTGCCTTACGGAATACCTTTGGTGAGAGAGGGCTATAATGATGATAAAAATTCAGCAAAAACATAGTTCTCCACAGCAGCAGCAAGGTGCGGCTCTCATTGTGGTGATGATTCTACTGCTTGCTGTGACTATTATTGGCACAATGGCAGTTCGACAAGGTTTGGTATCTTTAGGGGTAGCGACCAACAGTCAGGCACAACAACTGCTGATGCAAAACTCCGATGCAGCCTTTTTTAATGTAGAAAAAGAAAGCAATCTGATTCAAAGCCTAAGTGCTAGTGGTATGTTTGGTTATATTGATGGTGCAGCCAACAAAGATAAAGAACTGATATTCTGTTTCCGTGGCGACCAGACAAATTTCTTTGATATTACCAAAGCCAGTTTGATGGAATGGGTCGCCCCAGCAACCGCCCCAGCGAATAACAGTCTAGGTACGGCTGGCTATTGTAATGCCACCCCAGGTACGACTAACTTTTTTACCAGTGGTCGTAAAGCGGTAATGACACAGGTTGCAGTTAAGTTTTCAACCCAAGTCAATAATGACCCGTTTTATGGTTCAATTCGTGGTACAGATGATGAAAACATCAAACTACAACGCAGCAAACCTGTAAAAGTGTTTGCGGTATCGGTTATGCCGACTCTATCATCTAATGCGACCGCAGCACAAATTAATACTTGCTTTAATAGCAGAATGAATGAAGTGTCCAAGCCTGATAGCGTAACAAGTCCTGCCGCAGGTGCAACTCAAAGCGTGACCCAATGTCTATCCAACCTCAATGTCCCTTTTGTATCGCATGTGACTGAATATGTGATTGCACAAGACTTTGTATAACTGGGAGTAAACAAGATGAAAAAGATAGCAAAACCAATGATGAAAAAATCCTATCGTCCAAACTTGCTTGCAACCAGTATTGCAGCAGTCTGTACAGTGATGATTGCCAGCAGTGTAACCCAAGCCAGTGATATTGATATTTATCAACAAGCCAAGTCCGGTGATATTACCCTGATGATGATGTTGGATATTTCAACCAGTATGAATGGTGCAGGGACAGCTCGAACAGATTTTGGATTGAGTTCAAGTGATTGTTCAAGTGATAATAATGCTACGACTTCCCCTGATTATGGCTACAAGCGTACATACTGTGTTGTCACAAAGGCAACCTTTAATACACTTTCAACTGGAAATGCTGCGGCTAAAGAAAAAGCTGTAAAAATTGAAACAGGTTGTAATATCCAATCCAATGGCGACTATCATTGTGGTGACCGTACTGCACGTATGAAAGATGCAATGTACGAATTGTTAAATGGCAGTACAACTAAAGGTATTGTCAAAGTAGGCGATCATATTATTATTGGTTTATCTACTTTTGGTGTAAAAACAAATAGTGATTATGCCGAAGGTGCAATTTTAGTACCTGCTCGTGCGTTAAGTGCCGTTTATAATGGTAAAACGCAACGTCAAATACTAACAGAAAAAGTTCAAGACATCAAAGCGAAAACATATACACCAACAGCTTATGGTTATGCAGAAGTCATTAACTATTTAATGGGAAAACGCCCATCAACAACTGATAGTAGCAATCATACTCGTGGTTTTAATAATTCTGATGCAACAACAAAGACAGGTACAGGAAATAGTACAAGATATGAATCACCTGCATCTTTAACCAGTCAAACAACTGATACTGCAAAATGTAGTGGACAAGGTATTTATGTACTGACTGATGGTGTACCAAACTCTAAACATTCATTAACCCAAACGAATATGCAAACGGGTTTGTATAATACGTTTTCTTGTAATACAAATAATAACTGGGATTGCCAACACAAAGCGGCAAGAGCTTTACTTGATAAACAAAACCCTCTAAATTTAGAAGTGCGTACGGCTGTTATTGGTTTTGGTGATGTTTTTGAAACACTGAGTGCTAGTACAAAGTATGATAAAAAACTAGGACAAACACAAAATATTGCAAACCTTGGTGGTTGTACATCAACTGGGTGTACTGGTGATGCTAAACAGGCAGCCTATTGGGGCATTGTGGGTGATGGTGGTTGGTACGCAGGTTCAAGCTCTCAATCTGTTGTTGATAGTGTAAATAAATTTTTAGGTGATTTGGGTACAGAAATCCCAGCAGTCACCACAGGTTCACCAGCCATTCCACGAGATGCGCTCAATCCATCGACTTTACAGAATGATGCCTATTACCCACAATTTCAACCTACACCGGACAAAGCTGCTCAACTGTGGCTTGGTAATCTAAAAAAATATCTGGTGAGTAGTACAGGTGCGTTAAAGGATAAAAACAGTAATAATATTATTGATAGCAAAGGTAGGATTATTGACAACTACGACTACTGGTCGCCTGCTGTTGATGCTTCGGTGAAAGATGCCGATGAAAATACCTACGGTAGTATCAAATATGCACTACGGGGCGGTGCATGGTCGCAGTTAAAATTGCGTACAGCCACTGATGGTACAATACAGCGTAAATTACTGACCAATCGTGTATATAAGAGTGGTTCGGGAGTAAGTTCCGTATTTGGTGATGGTACAAGTTTACGCACTGTGAATTTAGACTACCTTACTGATAATAATTATAAGAATGACCCAAATCGTGGTTATCTGATTAGTCTATTGGGTTATAGTGTTGATGCTGCTAATCCTGCATCTATTACATCGACCTCTTTGACATCAGCATCAGAGTTACGCCAAATCGGTGCAGTCATGCACTCAACCCCTGTGCTAGTCACAAATCAAGGTAAAATCAGCTACGACACAACCAACAAAAAGATAACCTCAACCAATCGTAAGGACTTTGTGCTGTTTGGTACAACACAAGGCTTGTTGCATGTGGTTGATGCGGAAACAGGACAAGAAAAATTTGCCTTTGTGCCGAATGAAATGGTCGAACGACAAAAAGAGGCATTTTTAACTTCGACTGCAACCAGTGGTGGAATGAACAATCTTTTCTATGGCGTAGATGGTGCATGGACATTACATACCGAATATGTGCTTGATGATTCTGGAAATCTTACTGTTGGTGAACGTACTAGCTCTTCAATAAAGGGTAAACAACTGGCAGTTGGTGGTCTGCGTATGGGCGGACGTGGCTATTATGGTTTAGATTTATCTAACATCGACAGCCCTGCCCTAAAATTCAATATCAATCCAACAGACGCATCTACATCATGTAGTAATAGCAATCCACTGGCGTGTATGGGACAAAGTTGGTCTAAACCCAACCTTGGCTATGTAAATTGGGGGGGCAAACGTACTTTGGTGATGTTTGTCGGAGGTGGTTATGATGCAGGCTATGAAAGTGATACTTACAACCAAACCGACAGCAAAAAAGGTGCAGGTGTATTCATGTTCCGTGTCGAAGATGAAACAGGTGGTGGAACAGGAAAAGCTGGTGACTTGTTGTGGTGGGCAAATGCCAATGCAACCAATGGTCTCACTGGCAATAGGGTCGGCACAAATGATGCCAATTTAAAATACAGTGTGGTCAGTGAAATTCGTACTGTGGATAGAGATGGTGATGACTTAATTGACCATTTATATTTTGGTGATTTGGGTGGTCAACTGTTCCGTATCGATTTAAATAACAAAGCGGCAACAATTGGAGATTTTGCCAAAAGAGTACAACGTATCATCGACTTAAATACAGCCGCAGCAGTAGATAAACGCCCACGCTTCTACGATATGCCTGCATTCTCATTATATAGTGAAAACGGCTCAACCTTTGCAGTCGTATCCATTGGTAGTGGTAATCGTAGTTCGCCATTGAAAGACTATGCAACTGGTACAACAGGCTACGACCATGATGCAATCTATAATGTCTATGATAAAGATGTAGCACGCAAGGATTTATATAATACCTTGCCTACAACAGGAGCAACCGCATTAAAAACCAGTAGTGTCACCAAAGCGGAAATGGGTGAAGTCACCAATAGTAATCGTAATAGCCAAACCACATTGGTTGCACCTTATTCTGGAAAAGGTTGGTACTATAAGTTCCAGTCTAGCAAGCTACAAAGCGAAAAAGTCTTTGGTACACCACTTGCGTTGAACTATCAATTATATGCTTCAACCTTTGATGGTAGTAAAGATGGTATCTCGGGTGACTGTGGTGCAGGGGTTAAAGGGGAAAGTTTCCTGAACCGTTTCTGTATGCCATATGGACAATGTAAAACAGAAAATGCAGGTAGCAATGCCGCAAATTGTGTGGGAACAAAGTGTGACAAAATTTCATTAGGTGCAGGGATTCATACCGCTGTGGTGAGAGGTGATGATACACCACCAACTACACCAAACCCAAATGACCCGAAAGTCAAAAATGATGGAACAAGTGCAGGTAACTATTGTCTAAGTACAGGTGGTCGTACAGCATATACACCTCTCGGTGGTGGTTCGGGCGAACAAACCCAAATCTGCCTGATTCCACAACGCTGGTACGAAAGGTTACAATAAGGAGGTAATATGCTAAAATATGGAGTATTACCACAACGTGGCTTTACACTCATCGAGTTGATGGTCGTGGTGATGGTGATTGCTGTTTTTGCTGCAATTGCCATTCCAAGCTATCAGAATCAGGTACGAAAGGCTCGAGCCTCGCAGGCACAACAGGAAGTACAGCGTATTGCTAGTGAACTGGAACGTTGGAAATCACGCAACTTTAACTATATCGGCTATAATTTGGCAGCAAATACCATCAATGGATATAGCTTTACTGTCAGAGATGGCGTAGAGCCAACTAAAGCACTGACTGTAGCCAATGTTGCGGGGCAAAGTTGGGTGATTAGAGCTGAAAATAGCGATGGTAAAAATTTTAGTTTTCTGATGACCAGTGCAGGCATACAGTGCAAAAATAAAACTAAAGCAAATATTACGGTGACCAGTGCAACGAATGCTGGTTGTGGTGTAGGGACGGAAACATGGTAATGCGAAATAAGGGCTTTACCCTCATAGAATTGATGATTGTGGTTGCTATTGTCGGTATTTTGGCAGCGGTTGCTTATCCATCATATCAAGAATCTGTACGTAGAACCAAACGTGCTGATGCACAGGCGGATATGATGGCACTGGCAAACAATTTACAACGTTTTAAAATTGCCAATTTTAGTTTTAAGCCAAATGGTACAGCCGTCACTTTGAATGATATTGGTAGTAATGGCAATATTCCAAGTTCGGGAACAGCTTTATATACTGTGGCGTTGTCTGATATAGACGGCAGTAAATGGACAATGACCGCTACACCTGTGGCAACTTCTTCACAGGCAGGTGATGGAAATCTTGTTTTAAATCATAGAGGTCAGCGTTGCTGGACTAAAGGTAGTAGCTGTACACCATCTGCCACTTCTAACTGGGATGGCAAATAACACCCTACCAATTGTCTTATATGATAGCAAAGGCTTAAATTTCGATTTAAGCCTTTTTATTTTACTTTTCTTTATTCTAAAAATAACGTAAAATACGCCGCTCTATGAAAGGGGTTTGAAGTGTTGCCGATGGTCGGTACAGGGATAATCCGTAAGAATTATAAGGTGTTTATCATGGTTGTTATTCGTCTAGCTCGTGGTGGTGCAAAAAAACGTCCATTCTATCAAATCGTTGTAACTGACAGCCGCAATGCGCGTGACGGTCGTTTCATCGAACGTATCGGTTTCTTTAACCCAACAGCTCAAGGTAAAGCAGAAAAACTTCGTTTAGATGCTGACCGTTTTGCTCACTGGGTTGCACAAGGTGCTCAACCTTCTGAACGTGTTGCTTCTTTAGCTGCTCAAGCGAAGAAAGCTGCAGCTGCTGCATAATTAAATGAATTAAGTAGTAGTAGGTAGCCCATGACACCAACACAGAATGTGCCCGAAGATCGTATTCAGATTGGACAGCTACGTTCAGCTTATGGATTAAATGGGTGGCTCTGGGTCTATTCCAATACAGAACCAATGAGCAATATATTTGACTACCTGCCTTGGTACATCGAAACCAAAGCAGGTTGGCAAGTCGCAGATGTAAAACGTTGGAAACCACATGGCAAAGGCTTGGTGGTCAGCTTAAAAGGTGTGAGTGATCGTACCGCAGCAGACAACTTGGTTGGCGCAAATATCTGGATTTCAAAATCGCAACTGCCTCAAGCGGGTGTGGATGAGTATTACTGGTCTGATTTAAAAGGTCTAACGGTGTTAGGTCTGGACGATGATGAACAAGAAGTAAACCTCGGTCAAATCCATGAATTGTTTGAAACAGGTGCTAACGATGTGATGGTGGTTCGCGCAACCGCTGCCAGTGTCGATAGCGAAGAGCGCATGATTCCATGGCATAAAGATGTGGTACAACGCGTTGATCTCGAAGCGGGTCGCATCTACGTCAATTGGGGCGTAGATTATTAATCCTTTCAGGATTCGCAGAGCAGGAAAATAGAGGAGTCTGCGGTGTTTTTTGCAGTCATTACGCTTTTTCCTGAAATGTTTGAAGCGATTACAGCTTACGGTATTAGCGGACGTGCAGCAAAACGTGACTTGATGCAAATTCATTGCATTAATCCACGTGATTATGCACAGGGCAACTACAAACGGGTGGACGAACGTCCATTTGGTGGTGGTCCAGGTATGGTGATGATGGCAGAGCCTTTAGCGCAAGCAATCCAGCATGCCAAACAGCTTGCACAGCAAGCAGGAGCAGTTCATGTACCTGTGGTGTATATGTCGCCACAAGGTAAAACCTTAAACGAAACTGCAGTACAACAATTCGTTGAATATGATGGATTAATTGTATTGTGTGGTCGTTATGAAGGGGTCGATGAGCGTTTAATCCAAAACTATGTTGATCAGGAATGGTCAATTGGAGATTACGTTTTATCGGGTGGGGAGCTACCTGCAATGGTGTTGTTGGACAGTATTATTCGGAGACTTCCAGGTGCTATGTCTGATGAGCAATCTCATGTGCAAGACTCATTTGTGGATGGTCTTTTAGATTGCCCACAATATACCAAGCCAGACCATTTTGAAGGTTTGGATGTCCCTGAAGTACTAAAGTCGGGACACCATGCCAATATTGAAAAATGGCGGTTTTTGCAGCGTTATCAACGGACTTTAGAGCGTCGACCTGAGTTTATTGAAAAAGTTGAGTTGAGCAAGCAGCAAAAAAAATGGCTAAAAGATTCGCAAGGACAGACCTAGTAATCGGTTTGTCTAAGCAAAATTGCTACAGACAGTGTGTTTGTAGTTTTTAAATAGGCTCTTTATGCATTGAAGCGGTCAGGCATAAAGGGAAAGTCAATCGGGTCTATGCGCTTTAGCCTCTATACCCAGTGGAAATCAGACCTCTTCTGACCCACACATATTGGAGATACCCCATGAGTGGTAAGCATCCTTTAGTACAAGCTGTTGAAAATGCACAGCTTAAGCAAGACATCCCAGCTTTTGCACCAGGCGATACAGTTATCGTTCAAGTAAAAGTAAAAGAAGGTGATCGTGAGCGTCTTCAAGCATTTGAAGGTGTGGTAATTGCGAAGAAAAACCGTGGTTTGAACTCTGCGTTCACAGTACGTAAAATTTCTAGCGGTGTTGGTGTTGAGCGCGTTTTCCAAACTCACTCTCCAATCGTTGCGAAAATCGAAGTGAAACGTCGTGGTGACGTTCGTCGTGCTAAACTTTACTACCTACGCGAATTGTCTGGTAAAGCTGCACGTATTCGTGAAAAGTTGCCAGCACGTAAACAAGGTTAATTTTAACCTTGCGTTACAGCTAAAAAATGCGCCGTTTAGGCGCATTTTTTATGTCTAGTATTTGAGTTTATAAACCTTGCATTTTTAAGCGATTGGCATGTTGACGATATACATCAACAGGATCTGGTGCAAAAATATCTTTCATGCCCAAGAGTTGATTGACTTCATCTAAGTGGTTCCAATAGTAGTTATCACGAATGGTTTTACCAAATTTGGCGCTGCAGCGTGATACCAAACCATCATTATCACGACCATTATCAATCAACAAACTGGTCGCCAACATGGCTGAGTCTGGATCAAGTAAATTAGTGACAGCCGTATTGCCCGTAAATGAATAGAACTGGATGCCTTTTTCTTGATAAGCGCCCTCACCACAACTTGTCGTTGGCATACCCATTGGGAATTTGCTGTTAAATTGTGCTGAACCTGTGGTGCTCAAACTGTTGGCACCTGCCAATGAGTCATGTGGATAGCTGTTTGGATCTAAACCTTGTGCCCAAGTGATGGTTTTGGAAACTAAATTGACTATGTCGATTAATGGCTTTTCAAGTGGTGTGCCTTGTACTTTTAAAATAAAGTCAGCTACAGGCGAGCCTTTATTCGGTGAACCGACCGCAGTCAGCGATGCGACTTTAGACGGCATCACGCCTGCAACATAACGAATAGTGGGCCCACCATGTGAGTGACCAATTAAGTTGACTTTGCTTGCACCTGTAATTGCAAGAATTTCATCGACCTGTTGTGCCAGTTGTTCGCCACGAACTTCTGATGAGTTAAATGGAGATACGCGGGTTGCCCAAGCGTTAGCACCGTTACGTGCTAAATTGGGTAAAATTTGGTACCAATAATCGACACCTAACTGATCTCCACCAATATTGATAAAGCCTGCCATACCGTGAGTAAACACAATCGGATATTTGGTTTTGGCATAACTGGAGATCACGAAGTTAGATTTGACCTGTTCTGCATTGGATGCGTGCGCGGTACTGAAGGTACTAGCCGCAATTAAGCCTGCAATGAATAATCCATATTTCATATAACATCCTCTATTTTATTGTGCTTTCCTAGCATGACAATATCTATTGTCAAATATCATTATTCAGGAAATTTGCTAGATTGCAAGTTCTGAATGATTCATGGTTATTGAACTTCTTGCACTTGAGTTTCAAGCACAGGAAGATGGTTTTGCCAAGATTGAAATGAGCTTTATTATTACAAACCTTGTAATTTCAATCGGTTGGCATGTTGTCGATACAGTGCAACTGGGTCAGGTGCAAACAAGCCCGTTAAGCCAAACATCATGTTGGCAAGGTCGGTATGATTTAGTCGGTAGTTGTCACGAATGACGTGTCCAATGTGGGTACTACAACGTGCGACCATGCCATCGTTGTCTAAATTGCCATAAGACAGTGGGCCGAGTTGCATTAAAACAGTGTCAATATCCAGTAAATTGGTGGCTTGTGCTACACCTGTCCATGAATAGTAATGAATCCCGCGATCTACTTTGGCACCGCTGCTGCTGCAATTTGCGGCCAAGGCTGTGGTTGGAAAACGACGGTTAAAATCTGCAGACGCTGTTTCGGTTAAAGAAGCCATCGATGCATCAAAATCGACAGGCATGTCTGGCTGTTGCTGCGCCCAAGTAATGAGAGGCGCCACCATATAGTCGCCTAAAATATTAAACGCGGTGCGTGATAAACGATTATTTTGAATATCATCGGCAACTTTGGAGCCACGGAATGTACCTGCAACGCCCGTAATTGATGCCACATATTCAGGTTTGGTCGCAGCTACATAACGTACTGTTGGGCCACCATGTGAGTGACCAATTAAATTGACTTTGGATTTGCCAGTGATTGCCATGACTTCTTCGACTTGGGCAATCAGTTGCTCACCTCGAAATTCAGTACGGTGTGCAGGGGAGAGTTGTGCGGCAAATACGGTTGCGCCATTACGTGCCATATCTGGCAAAATTTGATACCAATAATCCATATTAAAGGTTTCATTGCCAATGCGTGACCATCCGAGCCAGCCGTGTACCATGAGCAATGGATATTTGGTTTTGGCATAGTCAGATTTGGCCTGTTCCTGAATAGGCAACACGCTTGGAGCCGCTTGAGCCGCACTCATTGAGCCGAACAAGCAGCCAGTGACAGCCAATGTAATTGCCCGTATGTTAGAGATGATGGTCATAAAACAATCCTGTGTTCTTTATTTTTATTACAAGTGAAGTGGTGGCTTCGCTTCCCTCCTGAAAGCTCAGATATGCAAATTGCCGTTGCTTGCGGCACATTATTGTGAGTCATCCTCGACTATTTTTTGTACGCTCAGGTATTTTTTCATGCGTAATTTAGAAAAAACATATCATTTGGGGACAGTTATTGCGCATTGTCCCAGAGATTTGTAAATCTACATGCATCTTGATATCTATTTAATATTTATAGACATTTGTATATTAAATCGTTGTGGTGAGTTTGTACTAAAACAGCTTTTCAGGCATAAAATGGGGCATGTTGCATGCCCCAGTTGTTCTATGCAATATGTTAGTCAGCAAAAGGTAATTTTCCACCTTGATCATGTACCTGTTCAAAGGTTTCTAAACGCAATTGCTCTTGTGGATTTTGAAAATGCTGTCCGCGTAATTGTTTCACGGCTTGTTGCCTGGCTTGATCATTCATTCCACTTTGCATGATTTGATCACGCGCACTTAAATAATCCTCTACTCGTGATTTCCACTGACTGCGTTGCCCATCTAATTGTTCTAAACGTTGGGTTGCTTCTGGACCAACCAGATTTAAACGCATTTGGCGGATTTCAGCAGCAGAACCACCACGTGCTTTAATTGCCGCAGTCAAGCTGCGTAAATCTTGCAAGGTGTTCAGCTGTTCTAAATTTTCTTGCCAATCTTGAGGTAATTGTTTAAATAATTCCTGCAATTGTCGTGCTTTTTCAGCTTCAGATAATTTTTTATCATCCATGACTGCCATGCGCTTTAGGGTATATTCGTGATAGGCATCTTCCGTACCAAATAAACCTTCAATTTCATAATCAGAAAAATATTGTTTACGCAGATTTTGCATGCTGCTAAAAATGCTGCGGTAATATTGCGGATCTTCCTGATTTAAATTCGGTGCTTGCAGTTGTCCAAGCGCATTGCGATAGTCCAAATAACGCTGCCATAAATCTAAAATTTGCGATAAGGCAGGCTCTTTATGCCCTTGTTGAATATAGCTTTTAAAATCACCACGAATCTGTTCAATGCTTTTTTCGCCATATTGGGTAATAAAATATTCAAAACAGTTACGGGTTTGCTCATTCACAATCAGACGATTACTTGCATCCAGTTTAAGCTGACAATTGACTTCGGTGTCCTGCTGACTTGGGCTTAAAAAATTTGCAGCAGGGTTATTTTGCATGGCTTGCTGCATGCTCAAAGCTTGAGATGTTTCATCATTTGAGCTTTGCTGGGGTGATGTATCGGGGGAGTTTGATTGTGGCATCAGCCAATACACCAAAGTTGAAATGAGCAGTATCACTACGCCTAAAACAATCCATATTTTATGTTTCTGCATTCCAATGCACCTGTATATCCATTTTATTTTTTTAATCCTAAGCCCCAAATATGCCATAAAAGTAAATCGCTGTTCTAGAAATGTTGTCATTTATCGCGGCAGATTGTTACCATGACGCAGTTTTGCTTTGACCTATGTGTGCTATGAAATCATCTGCGGCTAAAATCCAGCGTCGTGCCATTAGTGGTGTATTTTTATTGAATAAACCTTTGGGCATCAGTTCCAATGCAGCATTGCAAAAAGTGCGTTGGCTATATCGGGCGCAAAAAGCAGGGCATACAGGAGCATTAGATCCATTGGCTTCGGGTTTGCTGCCGATTTGTTTGGGTGAAGCGACCAAGTTTTCGCACTACTTACTCGATTCGGTGAAACGCTACCAAACTACCATTCAATTGGGACACAGCACCACCACAGGAGATGTTGAGGGTGAAGTGCTGTTGCAGCAGGCTGTACCTGCATTGAGCCAAGAGCGCATTGAACAGGTATTGGCACAATTTCAGGGCGATATTATGCAAGTTCCGCCCATGTATTCTGCCTTAAAAAAAGAAGGTCGTCCGTTATATGAATTAGCGCGACAAGGCATTGAAATTGAACGTGAAGCGCGTCCAGTCACAATTTATGCCATTGAATTGCTGTCTTTTACAGAACAGAGCATCACTTTGGATGTAACTTGTTCTAAAGGCACGTATATTCGTGTTTTAGGTGAAGACATTGCCAAAGCCTTGGGTACTTATGGACATTTGACCTATTTGCATCGGATTAAAACGGGGCATTTTGACTTGATTCCGAGTTATAGCATTGAATATTTGGAAAGTTTAAGTGAAGCAGAACGTGAGGCTTTATTGCTGCCTGCGTATGCACCTGTACAGCATTTTCTACACATTCAAGTTCCTGAAGGACGCGCTGAATATTTTAGTCGTGGCATGGAAAGTAATATTGACCATCCTGCAGCAGCGCAAGTGTTGGTCTTTGATGGTGAGAAGTGTCTAGGTTTGGCTGAAGTTACAGATAAAAAGCGCTTGGTACCGAAACGGGTTTTAAATCTCTAAGCTTTGTTCAGATACATAACTTGAATAAAGTGAGTAAGTGAATTAAAGCTTTTTATACAAATAGTTGCAGGATTTTGGATTGATCCTCTATACAGTACTTAGAGGATTAAAACTAAATTAAAAAACTGACTCCAAAACCGATGTGGATGTGCGAGTAGATTTTTATCAATCTGTTCGCCGCGCATGGGTAAAAAACAGAGGTCTGCACATGAATATTTTTGAAGCTTTACGCCAAAGTCACGACATTCAACGAAATTTAGCCCACCAACTGACGCAAACTTCAGGTGATAGCCCTGAACGTAGAGCGATATTTGAACAACTTAAAAATGAATTATTTGCGCATGCAGTGGCAGAAGATCGCTATTTTTATATTCCCTTAATGATGACTGACGCAGGTTTAAATATCACTCGCCATGCTTTGGCAGAGCATCATCAAATGGATGAATTACTCGAACAATTAACCGAAACTGAAATGAGCAACACAGGTTGGTTGGCCATTGCAAAGCAACTGTCAGATAAAGTGCATCATCATTTAAAAGAAGAAGAACATGGCTTTTTTCAGCAGGCAGGCAAAATTTTGTCTGAACAGCAAAAACAAAGTCTAGCCAAGCAATATTTGGCAGAGTATGAAAAATACCAACAGATGTCTAAAGACAGTTTGGTTTAAACATTCTGCGGCTGTTTGGATTTTTTTACTGCTCTAAAAGTAACGCCCACCGAAGCTAACATAATGCAGCATAACGCGAGCCATTGCAGTGAAGTAATTTTCTCACCCAACAATACCAAGCCTGTCAGTGCAGCCAAAGCAGGCGATAAACTGGAAAGTGTGCCATAACTCATTTTGCTGAGTTGTTTTAAGGCCTGTAAATCCAGCGCATAAGGAATGGCCGTGGCAAGCACTGCAATGGCAAGCGCCTTGCCCCAATACTGGGTTTCAAACAGTGCGGGGGCATTGTTATACAGTCCGAATGGAATCAAAGCCAAAGCCGAAATACTGATGGCGATGGTCAGCGCGTGCATGCCAATATTTTGTTGCACCACTTTTTGCCCAAAATAAATATAAAAAGCCCAGCACAATCCTGCACCTAAGGCACACGCTGCACCAAACAGACTAAAATGATCACCTTGCGCTTGCCCCCAAGGCACCATAAGAATAATGCCTAAAATTGCCAACAATACCCAGACATAATCTTTACGGTTTTGAATGGACAATAAAGCCAGCCCCAAAGGCCCGACAAACTCTAAACCCACCGCAATACCTTGTGGCAATTTGCCCAACGACAGATAAAACAGAATATTCATTAAGCCCAAGGCGGCGCTATAGCACAATAAGTCACGCCATTTTAAGTGTGCGAGCCGTGACAGAATTTGCCATGAGCGAAACATGATTGCCACAATCACGCTGGCAAAGCACAGCCGTAAAATTGTCACGCTAAGCGGGTCGAGTACCTGAAAGAGTTGTTTGGCAAAAGAAGCACTGATTTGATAGGAGATCATGGATAAAACCATGAACAACACCGCAGTGAGTTGGGCGTTTGGCATGGGGCAGAAAAATACTCAACAGTGTGAAAATGAGAAAGTCAGGCAGATTATAGCAAGTTTAAAAATACAGAGCTGTGGCAACTCAAATTCATGCCCATAGATCAGACATAAAAAACCACAGTGCTAAGACTGTGGTTTTTTGTAGCATCAGCGTGTGGTCTTAGAACAAGACACGTACGCGAATTGTGCCTTCAACTTCGTGTAAAGTATCTAGTGCTTCTTTAGATGCAGTCGCATCAACATCCATCACTAAATAACCGACATCACCTTTGGTCATAAGTGACTGACCAGAGATGTTGATGCCGTGTTCAGCAAACAAGTTGTTGATTTTAGACAATACACCTGGAATGTTTTGGTGAATATGCAATAAACGGTGCTTGCCTTCAGTCAATGGCAGTGCAATTTCAGGGAAGTTCACTGCAGACAAAGTCATACCTTTATCTGAATATGCAACAAATTTCTCTGCCACTTCCAAACCAATGTTCGCTTGCGCTTCCATGGTCGAACCACCCACGTGCGGTGTTAAAATCACGTTTGGTAGGTTACGTAGTGGGGAAACAAATTCTTCACCATTGGCTTTTGGTTCTTTCGGGAATACGTCAACTGCAGCACCTGCAATATGACCAGACTTGATGGCATCTGCCAAATCTTCAATCACCACACAAGTACCACGTGCCGCGTTAATGAAAATTGCGCCTTCTTTCATTTGTGCAAATTGTTCTTTTGCCATGAAATTGCGGGTAGAGGGTACATCTGGAACGTGTAAAGAAA
Organism: Acinetobacter sp. Swhac1; assembly: GCF_013390985.1. Taxonomy (NCBI): domain Bacteria; kingdom Pseudomonadati; phylum Pseudomonadota; class Gammaproteobacteria; order Moraxellales; family Moraxellaceae; genus Acinetobacter; species Acinetobacter sp. Swhac1. The sequence continues at coordinate 27,717 of NZ_JACASN010000027.1, forward strand.
CCACGTCAGCATTTGCCAATAATTCGCCCATAGAGCCAACTTGACGTGCATTACCTAACGGTAACTTGGTCACAGCATCATAATAAATGACCTGCATACCCAAGCTTTCAGCCAATACTGAAAGTTGAGAACCGATTGAACCGTAACCCACGATACCTAAAGTTTTACCACGTGTTTCAAATGAACCTACAGCAGACTTGTTCCAGCCACCTGCATGTGTATCGGTTGATTTTTCAGGTACGCGACGTAGCAATAAAATTGCTTCAGCCAATACCAATTCTGCAACCGAACGGGTGTTTGAATAAGGGGCATTGAAAACTGGAATACCACGTTGCATTGCTGCAGTTAAGTTCACTTGGTTGGTACCAATACAGAAACAACCTACCGCAATCAGTTTGTTCGCAGCTTCAAAAACTTCTTCAGTTAGCTGTGTACGTGAACGAATTCCAATGAAATGCGCATCTTTAATCGCTTCTTTTAACGCATCGCCCTCAAGCGCCGTTTTACGATAATCGATGTTGGTATAACCCGCTGCATTTAACACGTCGATTGCGTTCTGGTGTACGCCTTCTAACAACAAGAAACGAATTTTATCTTTAGGTAGTGAAAGATGTTGGCTCATTACGGCTCCGCTACAAAGGCCAAATTTAGTGGCGGTATGATAACATAGGAGATGGGTCGATATACATTTCCTTTATGACCAAGAGTGCAGGTATTTTTTGTCAGATATAATCTCTTTCAGAAATATTGCCCAAAATTACCCTGTTCTTACCACGTTATATTATCGGAATTGCCAATATTCACAGGTTTTTCAAAAAAATCGCTTATAATAAGCGGCACACATGAAAGCCAACCCACGCTGTTGCTTTGATGCACATATTTAGTCTGCAGTATCTTCAAATTGATCAAGATATGCAGACAGTCGCTTTTCTTCCTGTTTAATTCTTGCTAGGTCTGCAAACGATGAATGCTCCAGTCGCTTTAACCCCTGAGTTATTGACCCAATTAACGGCAATAGTCGGTGAAAACCGTATTAAAACGGATGCCGATAGCCTCCAAAACTGGGGTCGTGACCATACAAAGCATTTTGATCCGAACCCATCGGTCATCGTTTTCCCATCAAGCACAGAGCAAGTACAAGCCATTGTAAAACTGGCGAATCAGTTTAATGTGGCCATTACTCCATCGGGCGGACGTACAGGTTTATCTGCGGGTGCGGTGGCAGCCAATGGTGAAATTGTAGTCAGCATGGACAAGATGAACCAAATCTTGGAATTTTTCCCTGCAGACCGTATGGTACGTGTGCAAGCGGGTGTGGTGACTGAGCAACTACAAAACTATGCCGAAGAACAAGGCATGTATTATCCAGTCGATTTTGCATCTTCAGGTTCTTCACAAATTGGCGGTAATATTGGTACCAATGCGGGCGGTATTAAAGTCATTAAATACGGCATGACCCGTAACTGGGTGTTGGGTCTGACTGTGGTAACAGGCAAAGGAGATATCCTGCGTCTGAACAAAGGCATGATCAAAAACGCAACAGGTTATGCGCTGCAACATTTATTTATTGGCGGTGAAGGCACACTTGGCTTAGTGACCGAAGCTGAAATTAAGCTAGAACGCCAACCGCAAGATTTGCAAGTGATGGTGTTGGGCGTACCTGATTTTAATTCGGTGATGCCTGTATTACATGCTTTCCAAGCTAAAATTGATCTGACTGCATTTGAATTCTTTGGTGAATTGGCGATGCAAAAAGTCTTGGATCATGGTCATGTGCAACGTCCATTTGAAACCCAATGTCCATTTTACGTGTTACTTGAATTTGAAGCGCCATTTGAGCCAATTATGGACAAGGCGATGGAAATTTTTGAACACTGTATGGAACAAGGCTGGGTGATGGATGGCGTATTGAGCCAAAGCCTAGACCAAGTTGAAAGTTTATGGCGTTTGCGTGAAGACATTTCTGAGTCGATTGCACCGTTTATTCCATATAAAAACGATATTTCAGTATTGATTACTCATGTTCCTGCATTTATTCAGGAAATTGATGCAATTGTGGCAGAAAACTATCCTGACTTTGAAATTTGCTGGTTCGGCCATATTGGTGATGGTAACTTGCACCTGAACATTCTTAAACCTGCCGATTTAAGCAAAGACGAATTCTTTGCCAAATGTCAGGTGGTAAATAAGTATGTATTTGATACTGTGAAGAAATATGATGGTTCTATTTCTGCAGAACACGGTGTAGGCATGACCAAAAAAACATATTTGGAATATTCACGTTCGGCTGAAGAAATTGAATATATGAAAGCGCTGAAAAAAGTGTTTGATCCTCAAGGCATTATGAATCCAGGCAAATTATTTGATTTGTAATTCATTGCGCCTTTCATTTATTCGCGTGGTCAGATTTTCGTGAATGAGATGTAGCAAATTAATTGTAGTGAATTGAAAAACGCATCCTTGAGATGCGTTTTTTATGCAGCTGTTTTAATTTTACATTTCTGTTCTAGCGTTTCTGCTCGAACAAGGCATCATAGAAGCATAAATAATAATCAACATTTTGGAGGAGTTATGTTGCGTTTAATCACGGTTTCCGCATTGGGTGTTGCGTTATTGTCAGGCTGTGCGACTACACAGAATATTATTTCACAAGTTACGCCTGCAGAAACACCTTTGGCGCAGGTACTCAAACAACGTCCAGATTTGCGTAAAGAATTGGCTACCGTTGAAATTCGTCAATACTTTAACCGTGTCGAAGCACCAACTGCGGCAGAAGTAAAAATTACCGAAACAGGCTTAATGGATGATTCGGTACGTTCAATTCGTAGTATTTATCACTTTAAAAATATTAATGGACAATGGCAGCAGGGTGATGTGCAAACCGCTTACTTATGCGCACGTGGTAAAAATACCAAGACTTTCCAAAGCAAAAAATGTCCTTAAATTGCTGTAGGGCTTAGGTAAATCTTGCATGATGTTCTAAAAATGCAACAAAGCGTCTGTGGATAATACTCGTGTTATCCACAGCTTTTATTTAGGATGACTTCATTCGATTCAAAAACGTGTGAGCGCAGCATGTCCATCAAAACGCTAGCATTTCTACACTGTAATGATCGCCTCATTGCCGTGGGTAGTTTTATCCTGTACTTTCGGTATTTTCATATTATGAATTGGGCAATACCGTATCGCCTTAACCCGCTGAAGGAGGTGATGCCTAACTTGGTCTGATGTCACATCAAGTGCCGCAATTTATTTAACGGACTTAAAAAATGCGCCATAAATTTGCCATTCAACTCTGTTAAACTGCAGCTCAATTTTCTATTTTTATGGGCTAAACGCGGCTGACTTGCATCGTTTTGTCCTTTATAACTCATGCCACAGCAGCAAAAAAATACCATTCAACGTGCCACACTCATGTTTCCCTTGGCTTTGGTCTTGTTTGAGTTCGCGGTTTATATTGGCAATGACTTGGTTCAACCCGCAATGTTGGCCATCACACAAGATTTTGGTGTCAGTAGTGCATGGGCAGCTTCGTCCATGTCATTTTATTTGCTGGGGGGTGCTTGTGTGGCGTGGTTATTGGGGCCACTCTCTGACCGTTTGGGACGCAAAAAAGTATTATTGGGCGGCGTGGCATTTTTTACCCTAACCTGTTTATTGATTTTATTGACTCAGAACATTGAAAGCTTCCTTGTTCTTCGTTTTTTTCAAGGTTTTGGTTTGTCAGTCATTAGTGCAGTCGGTTATGCGGCTATTCAGGAAAACTTTGCAGAACGTGATGCAATTAAAGTCATGGCGCTCATGGCGAACGTCTCTTTACTTGCTCCCTTGCTCGGCCCAGTCTTAGGTGCATTTATGATTGAGCATGTTTCTTGGCATTGGGGTTTTATCGGCATAGCACTGTTGGCATTTTTGAGTTGGTTTGGACTGAAAGCCAAAATGCCTGAAAATCAGCAGCGTATTCCCAAACCTCCATTTCGAGATGTATGGGATGATTTTAAACAAGTTTTTCAAAATACCAGATTCTTAGGTTTGACATTGGCGCTGCCCTTATTGAGCATGCCTTTAATGTTGTGGATTGCGTTATCTCCTGTGATGTTGGTGGAAGAGTTAGGCTTTAGTAGTCTGCAATACGGTTTGGCGCAGTTTCCTGTTTTGGGTGGTTTGATTTTAGGCAATCTGGTACTGATGAAAGTCATTGACCGTTTACCTTTAGGAAAAACAGTCTTGATTGGTTTACCTTTAATGTTGTTGGGTAGTGTGCTGATCGTATTGGGGGCAATTTGGCAAAGCTATTTTGTTTGGTGTTTGGTGATTGGTATGAGCTTGATTAGTTTTGGTGAGGGAATGAGCTTCTCAGTCTTATACCGTTTCGCCTTAATGTCATCGGAAGTGTCTAAAGGTACTGTTGCTGCTAGTGTTTCAATGATATTGATGCTGTGCTTTTTTATTGTGATTGAACTGGTGCGTGTTTTATATATGCGGTTTGATATTTGGGCGTATAGTTTGGCTTGTTTGGTGCTGATAACGCTCTGGTTTAGTTTGCCACGCATGATGCTTAAACAGGTGATGCAGGAGCGAGTTGCTGCAGGGCAGTTTTAAGGGGTTAAATTTTTCAGCTGCATCATAAAACAAGGTGATGTGGCATCACCTTGCAAACATTTGATTTATAAATTAAAGTTGAGAAAATGTGTAATATGATGAAAGCTGAAAAGGACTTGCAGATTAAGCTTGTACTGGTTGTTCCATCTTTTTCAATTTAGCATCAAAAACAAATGGGCCAAAAGGTAAAATTGAAGCAATTAAGCCCAAAATAAACATTTTAAGAGACCATTTTTGTTTTTCACAAACCACAAAAAGCACCACTAAAAATGCGATAAACAATACGCCGTGTCCCATACCTACATATTTCACTAAAATTGGGTTATCGAACATATATTTCATGGGCATGGCAATAAATAACAACAATAAGAATGAAATACCTTCGAGTAAACCAACTAGACGTAATGTTTTAATGTTCATGCCAATCTTTTTAAAGTGGATAAAAATGCAGTGTAGCTGAAATTTAGACATTCGCAAAGATGAGCGGTTGTGATCTCTGCACATTTATAAGTTAGACACGATGTTTGCAAAATTGAGCTATTTTCTGCTAGTTCGTAGCAAGTTTTTCAAAAATTAGTGAGTGTGGATATGAAACACGACTGATATAAAGCGAGACGAGCTGCATTGAGCTTATTTTTAGAATAATCCACAACAAGATGATTTTACTTTTTTGCGGATAAGTCGAAAGGCATGTGTATAACCCTTAACTTATCCACAATTGATTTTAAATGTTTTATTGAAAATGTATAAAGCGGGTTTAAATGACCCCACAGGCGATTCGCTCACCACCACCGCCCAATGGTTTTGGATGGTCGGCATAGTTATCGCCGCCTGCATGAATCATTAAAGCCAATCCTTCAACTTGTGCCAATGTTAAACGTGGTGCAATCACGGTTACTTTGGCTGTTCCATCGCTTGCAACACTTAAAGCAGGTAAATCACCTAAATGTCCTGTCAGTGGTGTGCCATGATGCGGGACATTTTTCGGATTAAAATGACCGCCCGCTGCCAAAGCAGCAACCATTTTTCCTTCTTTTTCTGCTGCTGCACATGAACCTTTTTCATGGATATGAAAACCTCGTTCACCTGCAGGGAGTTGCTGGAGTTGGGTGTGAATGACTAAGCCTGCTGCACTGTCACGCAGTTCGACCGTACCTAATTCTTTGCCAATACCTTGTGCTGAAACAGCATGCATTTTCACTAATTTTGATTTTTCTTGTGTGGTTGCGGTGGTGCTGCAACCCATGAGTACTAGACCACTAAAAGCAGCAAGACTGGCAAATTGGAGTATTGAGCGCATAAAAGACATCCTGTTTGTTGTGCATAATATTTAGGGATGTCTTGATTGAAACAAAGTTAGCCACGTTACAATACAACATTTGCGTAGTGGAATGTATGTACTGTGTTGAGCTGATTTGTTCAGATCAACACAGCCATGTGAGCAATATGATCAGAAAGAAAGCTTAATCAAGCTTTGAATTGGAAGATGAATCGTCTTCGGGTAGGTCGTGTGCAAGTGTGGCTTTCGGCATCATTAAAGCTTCGGGTTGATTATTTTCATGCAACCATTCACGCCAAATAGCCAGTAACACGGCCAAAATAACAGGGCCAATAAACAGACCAATTAAGCCAAAGCTAGCAATACCACCCAGTACACCAAACATAATCAATAAGAATGGAATTTGGGTCGCACCTGAAATCACCAAAGGTCGGATGACGTTATCTGCCGTGCTGACTACACACACGCCCCAAGCCATAACGCCAATGGCTTCCATGGTATGCCCTTGGCTAAATAACCACAGCGACACCGAACCATAAGCTAACGGTGGGCCAAACGGAATTAAGGCAAATAAGAAAGTCACAATGGTCAGTACCATCGGATTAGGTACCCCAGCGACAAAATAGCTCACGCCTGCGAGTAAGGCTTGCGCAATTGCGGTGAGTCCAACGCCATAGACCACAGCACGTGTGGTTTCAGAAATAGTATCTAAATAGTGATGAATACGTGGCCCAATCACCATTTCCAAAGCTTTGCTGACTTGATGCAAAATGGTGTGACCATCGCGGTAGAAAAAGAATAACGATAGCAGGGCAAAACCAAGTTTGATTAGGTTTTTGCTGACTTCATTAATCACCACTTTGCCGTAATTTAAATGCCCTTGAATCCATAAGGAAATGGATTGCACAATGCTGTTCGGATCGTGATTAATTTCTTTAAGGGTGCGGGTGACTTCTTTACCAATAATAGGTAAATTGCGAATGAAATCAGGGACATTTAAGTGTCCAGAAAACACCTGTTTTTGTAATTCGTAATATAAGTTGCGACCTTCATGTTGCAGGATAAAAATGGCAAAAGTGAGTGGAATGCCGACCACCAACGTGACCATCAGCATCATTAAGGCTGCGCTAAGCGTAGGACGATGACCGCATAAACGTAGCACCGACTGATATAGTGGCCAGCTCATATAGGCAATGATTGCTGCCCAAACAACAGGAACAATAAAATATTTGAGTATGTGAAAACCCAAAAATATCAGGACAAAAAACAGTCCAAACAATAAAATTTTTTGTAATGTTGGCGCGTACTGTTGCACTGAATTCACTGAAACATTCCTAAGGTCATGTGCCATATTAACTGAAAAAAAAGCTCCCGAAAACGAGAGCTTGGTAAGTTCTGGTGAATAAGTTCTAAACGGTGGCGATTCTAGGCTTTAAAACCATTGAGCAGGGTCATCTACAATGGCATTCAGTACAGGCTGCCATTGATCTTGCATTTGCAGATAAGTTTTTTGGGTTTTATCAAAAATACTTAAACCTTGCATTGCCAATTGTCCATAGGCTGCACGTTCTGAAATCCATGCCACAGGCTGTTGCTCGATTTTCTGGAAAAAATCCTGAATATCTTTAGAGCTGGCAGAGTTGGGTTTGACCCGATTGGCCAGCAGCAAAATTTGGACTTTACCTTTACGAATCCGCTTAATGTCTTGTAAGTGTTTTAAGAAGCGGCGGGTTGAGTCAATATCGAAAAAAGAAGGTTGCAGCGGAGTAATAATCGCATGCGCTTCACTAATCAATTGCTCGGCATGTTCGCCCGATAATGCGCCAGGTGCATCAATAATTAAATATTCAATGTTTTTGGGTGCATCGCCAATCGACTTTTCATGACGCCAATCTAAACTTTGAATTGGAGCGGCTGTTTCTGGTCGTTGTTTTAACCATTGCAGCGCAGATTTTTGATTGTCGGCATCCGCCAAAGCAACTTTATAGCCTTTTTGTGCAAGCGCAGATGCTAAACTAATAGCCGTAATGGTTTTTCCACAGCCACCTTTTTGGTTGGCAATTAATATAGTTTTCATGACCCTCGAATCGATTTTAATCTGCTCATCTCTAGCTTATCATTGTTTTGTGCTCGGAATATGACAGTTGACAAAAGTCGTATCGAGTTCTGCAAAAAAGGTTTAGGAAGGTTTTATGTCAATCTGGATGGCGATGCTGATAGGTGCCTGTATAGGCGTGGTGCTGACCACCTTAATTTTAAGCAATAGCCGCAATGGACGGATTAAAGCCGAGTATGAACAATATATTGCAGAAATTGAATTGGCACATCAGCAGGCGTTATTGCAGGCACAAAAGCGCAGTGTAAATACCAGTCGTGCGGTGTTGAAAGGCAAAATGGCAGAGCAATTAGCACCGATTATGCCCGAATTTCAGTATTTACCGAGCGATGCCAAATTTTTAGGTGATCCTGTTGATTATATCGTGTTTGATGGTTATACCGATTATCGGGATGGCAATGGGCGTGCCGAAGATATTACAATTGTCCTGATTGATATTAAGAGTGGTGGCGCACGTTTGACCAAAGGTCAGCAAGCAATTGCGCAGGCAATTCAGCAGGGTAAAATTCGTTTTGAAACTATCCGTATTGATTTTCAAGATGATGATTAAACATATCTCACGCTGTAACAACGCGACATGACGTCATCTTTGTGGGTTGCATGGCAATGTAAGAGGCATAGTTGGTTTTAGCTATTGAAGCAAAGTCTTTGCATTTAGATTTTAAAGTGATGACTTTAACTTATCATTTGGGTTTATGCACCCGCGCCAATAACATACGCTGCGCAAGGCTTGGAATGCCTGCAACATCGATATAGCGAACTTCGCCCAATTCAAAACCCGTCTCGAGTAGGGCGACTTCAATATCACGATTTAGATGGCAGCCATCTGCAACTTTCTTTTGAATAGGGGTAAGCAGGTGCTGTAAACGCTGAATATTTAGGCTTTGTCGGTTCAGCACATGCTCCACCACATGCAAAGTACCGCCGGGTTGTAGTACACGATAAATTTCCCGCAAACTTTGTGCCAAATCTGCAATGCTGCACAGCGTCCAAGTAGACACCACATGCTGTAGTTGTTCATCGGCAAAAGGGAGTTGTTCTGCACTTGCAGCAATGTGCTCAACTAAAAAGGGTGCTGCGTCAATTCGTTCCTGTGCCAGTTGAAAGACGGCTGCATTGGGCTCTAAGGCATAAACCGTATCGATATTTTGATAAAAAGCTAAATTGATCCCTGTACCAAAGCCTATTTCCAACACTTCACCTGACACGCCCAATAAAAGTTCACGGCGCAAATCCATGAGCGATGGGGTTTGCATGACTTGATTGAGCAGGTGCGGAAAAATATGTTTTTGATAAAGTCGGTACAGCATATTTTAATCTGATCATTCCTTTTTATTGCCTTTGAGCTTAGCTGAAAAGTCTGTGCTTTTGCTATGTCAGTACATGCCAAAGACTGCATTTTGTTACTAATTTCAACTATTGTATTCATGATCTAGCGCTAAGATAAAAAGCTGAATACATGAATTTGATGGGCTGATGACCATGATGAAAAAGCATATTTCACTCAAACTGACCGCATTATTGTTGACTTTGGCTTTGCCATGTTCTGGCTATGCTTCGGTTGAGCGTAATATTGCCAAAGGCTTACCACCTGTCGTGAAAGGTCAGTCGATTGAAGTCTTGCAACCCTTTAAAGGTGATTTTCGGATTTTGGGTTCTAAAACCTATCAACATGATGCCCAAGCCAAATTTTCCCCCATTGATTATGCGGTAAGTTGGGGCTTATTTGCTGAGCCTGAAATTGCCCGTCATATCACGGTCAATCAATATGACCGCTATTTAAACTGGAAAATAGATCGTTTGCCCGTACCTGCGGAACAAGCCATGCAAATGGTCTCCAATATGCACATCATTCCTGCCAACCCACAAATTGCCAAAGAAATTAAGAAGGTCAAACGTGGCGATTTGGTACGTTTAAAAGGGGAGTTGGTGGAAGTCAAAGATCAGGATTTGGTCTGGACATCATCGCTTACTCCTACCGATACGGGGGATGGTGCTTGTGAGGTATTTCGCGTTAGTTCAATTCAGTGGATTGAAAAAGTCAAAAGCTGAGTGTGATGTTTAGTTTAGAGTTTGAATTGTAGATAGTTGCCGAAACCGCATCTTATACACGGTAAATAGCTTCAGTATTGCTCCACGTGAAACGTACACATCCCTAATAAAAAACCGCATGATTAGGTTTAACTTTCATGCGGTTTTTGCTTGGTTAAAGTTGTTTTTATTTGGCGCTAAGGGCTAGCGTTTCAAACTGAATACCATCCCAACCATGTTGCATAAACTGGCGAATGTTTTGGTGGTCACTGCCTGTCAGGTTTGCACGTACCGAGGCATAGTGTTCTGCAAACAAACTGAGGGTTTGTGCCTGATCTAAACCTTTTAACTGAGCAAAAGAAAATACTTTAGCGCTGCCCTGATTTTCAGTGGCAGCATTGTTTTGTTGTCCATTTTTAAATGCGGTTGGGGTGTGGTTATAGTGTGCTTCAATGAATGCAATCACATCGGCAAATGTTGCACTGCCTGCCTCAAGTTGAGCCAATAATTCTTTTGCCATGACATCCTCCACATGTGCCTAAATTGAAATAATATGCAGACTAGCGCAATTTGGTTTTGAGTGGAAAACTTTTTCGTGTATTTAACTTATGTGATTTAGGAAGATGTAAAATCTGAGCAAAGATATGGATGCTTCGGGCAAGATATCTTGAAATACAGAGTGAGATCACGTGTGACTAAAAATTATGGCTGTGAGAAATACACGACATAGCCGCAAAAAGGACAGCAGAACAGATGAATTGGCTATTGGTGGCAATTGGCGGTGCATTGGGGGCAAGTTTACGTTATGCCGCAAGCCTGTATTTATTTAAATCGGCACAGCATTTTCCATGGGCAACGTGGTCGGTCAATCTGTTTGGCTGCTTTTTGGCGGGTGTATTTTTTGCATTGAGTCAGAAATATCCTGTGTTGCAGCAGGAAGCCCGCTTATTGCTGATGGTTGGAATTTTAGGTGGTTTTACCACATTTTCTAGTTTTGGGTTGGAAACTTGGCAATTGTTGCGACAGGGACAGCACGGTTTGGCTTTTGGCTATGCCATGTCGAGCGTGGTTTTGGGCGTAATTTTTCTGGCTGTAGGTTTTTATAGTATTCAACAAGTGTTAAAACATTAACTGCCTATATTTGCTTTTCAGATAAAAAGAAGCCCAAGCTGGAGGAGAGTGCCTGGGCTTTGAAGATAGAGAACTGCTCAGCTTGGCGCTAAGCAATTGGGCTATGATTAAACTATAAAATAGAAAACTTAACTGAATATGAAGTTATTGTGAGCGTTTGAAACGTGCAAAACGTTTATTGAAACTCGCCACACGACCTTCGTTACTGGTTTGACGTTGCTCACCTGTATAGAACGGATGTGAAGCACTAGAAATATCCAAAGTCACATAAGGATATACCTTGCCTTCATATTCTTTACTTTGGCTGCTTTGCAAGGTGCTGCCAATCACAAAATAGGCATTGGCGTTGGTGTCGTGGAATAAAACTTCACGATATTCTGGGTGGATATTCGGACGCATGAGATTTCTCCAAACTAAGTGTGTAATTTGTGAAATGTTATAACATAACAATTAATTTGGCAAATAAAACCCACATGCATTCTTTCTAGTGAGTTTTACATCAAAAATTATCCAATCCCTTTTTAAACCTGTTGTATAAGGGCTGTCATTGAGGGAATAGTGTCTGCACAGATTAAATAATTTTTTCTATTGGAAGTGAAAAGGCATCGTAAGAACAAGTTTGACCCATGCCATTTTAAGGCATAAAATGGTATTCAGTGGTATGTATGGAGTAGATGATGACAACATTGGTAAAAAAACGGGTTCAATACACGGTTGATCAGGCAATTATGGAATCGGCAGAATACATTATGACAAAAGTTGGTCTGACGCCTGCCACTGTAATGAGCATGGTTTACGCTGAAATTGCACGAACTGGAAAAATACCTGTCACGACTCAAGTGAGTGACGAGGATTTGAATACAGCAAGATTAATCGCGATGAGCCATAATGTTCCTAGTGTAAAAGTGTCTAGCGCTGCTGATGCTGCTGCTTTTTTAGAAGATGATGGCGGCTACTAATGACCCAACAACTCTATTGGGCTTATGTTGGCTTTACAGATATTGCCGAGGGTAAGACCAGACCTGTGTTGTATATTCGCCAAACGGACACCGACTATGTTGTATTTCGTTTAAGTAGTCAGTACGAAAATAAGTCTGCTTTTATTAAAAGCAAATATGTGGAAATTAAAAACTGGCAACAGGCTGGTTTAAAAAAGCCATCGTGGATTGATACAGTACAAACATATCAGCTGCCTATCCAAAAAACACAACTCACTTATATTGGACAACTGTCTGCCGATGATCTGGAATGCTTAATCAAACACCTTGAAATTCAATAATTTGAATTTCATCGTTTCAACTTGAATGAATCGGTTTAGATAACAAAAAATCCTCCTACATTTGGGAGGATTTTTTGTCTGGATTATAATTTTAGTTACGGAGCATAAAACAGATTGGGCTTTATTTTCAGCATCCTTTGCTGAGTCCAAAGTTGAGTCTAAGCTCGCGGTGGAACCAACTCCTCAAAAATATCATTTAAATTATCATGCACTTTTAAATGAATTAAATTCCAATAATGCCCTGAAACAGTTCGATTCACCATTAAGGTATCGGGAGAAGGCTTAAACACATCCCAATATTTCAATGAACTTTTGACCAACTCAACGCCATCATGATGGGCAGAATTTTCAGCAAAATCATAATGTGTGGTTAGCGGACGCATCAGCACTTCTAACCATTGCAAATATAAATCTTCAGGGAATTTACCCAATGCAGAAATTGCCTGCAGTGCATCTAGATGCTGTTCAATTTCGGCAATATCTTGCGCACGCGCAGCATGAATCAGTTGTCGAAAATGATGCACTACATCATTCGATAGAGTTTTGACGCCGCCGTAATCATAAATCACCACAGAACCATCTTGGCGGAACGCAAAGTTGCCCGGATGCGGGTCGCAATGAAAGCGTTTTAAATAAAAGATTTCTTGACCCATGGCACGCAATAAACGTCGTCCCAAAGTGTTGCGGGTACGCTGTGACCATGTGCTTGCCGTTTCTATATTTTCACCTTGTTCCAAACTTAAGGTGAGAATATGCCGCGAAGAATAGTCTTTAAACACTTGTGGGATAATAATTTTATCATCCAAAGCCGCGTGAAAGGTACGCGCTACTTCTAGGTTTTGTGCCTCAATCTGGTAGTTCAGCTCATTGTCTAAACTTTCCTGAATTTCCTGAAATAGACGGTCTTGTAATTTACGGTCTATTTTAAGTACACCCATTAAACGCAGTGCCAAACGGACTTGTTTCAGGTCACTTTCGCAGGCTTCATCGACCCCAGGATATTGCACTTTGACCACCACTTGCTCGCCATTGGGTAAAATGGCTTTATGCACTTGCCCAATAGATGCGGCTGCAAACGGAGTTTCATCAAAGTGTTTAAAAATTTTGTCGAGCGGTTTACCGAGTTCTTTTTCAACTTGTGCCTTAATTTCAGCAAAAGGCATGGCAGGTGCTTGGCGCTGTAATTTACTGATGGCTTTGGCAACTTCAGGCGGAAAAATATCTTTATATTGCGAGGCAATTTGCCCGACTTTCATCACCGCACCTTTCATTTCGCCTAAGGTATCAGCAATTTGGATACCAATATCCTGAAACAATTGGCTGCGTGCCGCATTTTTTTGTTCTTCATCTGCGGTGAGGTTTTTAATCGAGTTCGATACCGTTTTGGTTGCAATACTTGCTGTCATGCTCGCAAGTTTCATAAAGCGACGACCAGGTGTACGCGCCGTTTTTGCCATGCGATGTTCCTCAAGATCATCTTTACTATCTTTTGATCATAAGTGTTCGTGAGCAAAATGCCTACTTTTAATTGTTAAAGTATTTTTTGATCACAAGACCCACGTGCCAAAACGTATTTTGGCATGTAGGTGAGTAGGCTGAGGTTTATGCTGTAAATTGGCGTTCCAGTCGTTGATTGTTGAAATATAAACGGGTCAGAAGTAACACACAGGCAATGCTTAAACCGACAATCAGCCCGACCCAAACCCCTGCAGCGCCCATACTGCTGTAACGAGTTAAATACACGCCAATGGGGAAAGCCACAACCCAATAAGCAAGCATGGTAATCCACATTGGGCCCTGAGTGTCTTGCATGCCACGCAAACAACCTGCTGCGCTAATTTGCCATGCATCCATGAGTTGATAGGCAATCGCAAATAATAATAGAGACATCGTCACTTGCGCCACTTGCGGGTCGCGGGTGTAAATTGAAATGATTTCAGGACGGAAAAACCACATCAGCGTCATTGTAGAAAAGGCAAATACAGTTGCAGTTGCAAAGCCTAAGCCTTGTACTTTACGCATGGCGTGAATATTTTGTTCGCCATAATATGTGCCAATACGAATGGTCAGGGCAATTGCCAAAGACATGGGAATCATAAATAACTGAGATGTGACTGACATGGCAATTTGATGGGCTGCCAGTTTGGTTTCTCCCAAAGGACTGATTACAATGGCGGCAGTACTAAAAATACTCACTTCAAAGAAAATGGCTAAACCAATTGGTAGTCCTAATAGCAAAATGCGTTTAATCCAGACCGCATCAATCGCTTCCCATTGGCTAAATACCTGTGTGCTTTGATAGGCGCGACTTTTAAAAATATAAAATGCCAAAGTTATAAACATTAACCATTGCAAAATAGCAGTGGCAAAACCACAACCCGCACTGCCCAGTTCAGGCAGAGGCCCCCAACCATACATAAACATAAAGTTCAGTGGAACCAATAAAGCCAATGCCAACAGACTAATTACGGTCACAGGGCGTGGATAGCCCAGTGCTTCTGAATAACCGCGCAAAGCGGCATACATGGTCACGGCAGGCATCCCAAAACCGATGGCATGTAAAAATAAGCCTGCTTTGGGCTGTAAATTTTCAGGCACACCAAATAATGGCAATAGTGCAGGCATGAGCTGTAAAATCAGTCCTGCAATCACGCCTAAAATAAATGCAATCCATAAAGATTGACGGGCGATGGTGGCAATTTTTTCTGGGGTACGTGCGCCTTTGGCTTCGGCGACTAAGGGTGTGGTGGCAATCATAATGCCACTGAACAGCAGCATAATGGGCATCCATAAACCAACCCCAACGGCAATAGCAGCTAAGTCGGTGGCAGACATGTGACCTGCCATAATGGTATCAATCAGACCTAAACCTGCTTGCGCAAATTGTGTGACCAAAATTGGAATCATCAGTTGAAAAAGCTGTTTTAATTCAAAACGGGTCGTGGTCACAGAATGTATATTTGACACAAAAAATCTCAATGCCTGAGGTGCTTAGCGTTTGGGTATTAGCGTTGTAAAGTGAGAAGCACACCAATAAAAATCACCACGCTACCTAAAAGACGTTGCCAGTTGATAGCAACTTTTTCAGTGCCCAGGAACCCAAAATGATCAATCAGCATTGAGGTGACCATTTGTCCAAAAATAATCACCCCAGACAAAGTAAGCAAACTTAGTTTGGGAGCACTATAAATACTCATGCTGATGGCATAAACCCCTAAACATCCGCCAATCCATAAATACCAAGGAATGTTGAGCAAGGTGCTGAGGTTGGGTTTCTCGACTTGTTGAAAAAATACCAGTATGGCTAAAACTATTGTACCAACCAAAAAAGAGAAAAGGGCAGCTTGTAGCGGAGAATATAAATATTCACGCAATTGGCTGTTGATTGCAGTTTGAAATGCCATTGCAATCCCGATGCCCATCGCCAGTGGCAAAATTAAGAGTAATTGGCTGGATATCTTCATCATTTTCACATTTTTTCTTATTCAATCCACCCTAGTCTAAAGCAAATTCTAGGCAATACATCGGTGTCTTGCTGTAGTCATGTTAAAATCTGTATCACTGTTTTGATTTTGCATTGAGTCTGTCTTTGAATCCACTTCAACCCATTGATATTCCTTTATCTTTATATATTCACATGCCGTGGTGCGTGCGTAAGTGTCCGTATTGTGATTTTAATTCACATGCTGTGCCTGACGGTAAGTTGAGTTTAGATTTAGAACAGGAATATCTACAGGCTTTGCTGGAAGATTTTAAAACCCAGACTCAGTTTGCGCAGGGGCGGAAAATTCACAGTGTTTTTATTGGCGGTGGCACACCTTCGCTAATTTCAGCACAGGGGTATCAATGGTTATTTACACAGCTGAAAGCCGTGCTAGCTTTTGAAGATGACTGCGAAATTACGTTGGAAGCTAATCCGGGAACAGTGGAGCATGATCCCTTTGCAGATTATTTGGCTGCAGGCATTAACCGTTTGTCGATTGGCGTGCAGAGTTTTAATACTGAGCATTTAAAAAAATTAGGGCGTATTCATTCTAATGATGATGCGATTGCCGCAATTGGCTTGGCGCGTGAAGCGGGCTTTCAGCGAATTAATGTCGATTTAATGCATGGCTTGCCTGAACAGACTTTGCAGCAAGCACTGCAGGATTTAAAACTGGCAGTGGAACATGGTGCAACGCATATTTCATGGTATCAATTGACTATTGAGCCTAATACTGTTTTTTTCCGCACTCAGCCAATTTTACCTGTAGATGATGTCTTGGAAGAAATTCAAGCGCAGGGTGAAGCCTATTTAACTGCGCAAGGTTTTGTGAATTATGAAGTGTCTGCATGGCGTAAAGAGTTGCCGTCTGCACATAATTTAAATTATTGGCAGTTTGGCGATTATTTGGCGATAGGTGCGGGGGCGCATGGCAAAGTGACTTTGCATGATGGTGTGTATCGCTTCCAAAAAACCCGTTTGCCGAAAGATTACTTAGCCAAAGTACCTGCGGAAAACTTGCAGTTTAAAGCAATTGCAGCCGATGAGTTGCCATTTGAATTTATGATGAATGCACTGCGCCTGAATGATGGGGTTGAGGCAAACTTGTATACTGCCCGCACAGGTTTAAACTTGGATGATTTGCAGGATATTTTAAATACATTGCGTCAGCGGCAATTGTTGCAGGATGATCCGAAGCGATTGGCATGTACTGCGCAAGGGCATGTGTTTTTAAATTCGGTGTTGGAAGCGTTTTTGTGATTTGAGTTCAGCTCAGGCATCTGTCCTAACGCTTATCGAATATTGTGCTAGAGCGACAGCTTGTGTCTTGCACTGCATGCTATTTAAGGTAAATTTTGTTATTGTAATGGCTTTGTTATTGTATCGCCTTGAAGGTTTGAGATGAACTCTACTAGTCCAAAAGTTTTAAAGGCTCATGGTGAATTAGTGGTAAACAAAGAGGAAAACCTTTCCCTCTTTGAATCAATCCCTTTTTATCCAGAATACCCAAGTAAATTTAAATTTATTGACCTATTCGCAGGAATTGGTGGATTTCGGCTAGCGTTACAAAATCTTGGTGGCGAGTGCGTATTTTCATCAGAAATAGACCTATATGCCCAAAAAACATATTCCGTCAATTTTGGTGAAACGCCTTATGGTGATATCACTTTAGAGTCTACTAAAAATGCGATACCTGATCATTTCGATATTTTATGTGGAGGCTTCCCTTGTCAGGCTTTTTCAATTGCAGGTAAAAGATCTGGATTTGAAGATACACGCGGTACGCTATTTTTTGACGTTGCGGATATTATAAAACGGAAACAACCTAAAGCTTTCTTTTTAGAAAATGTTAAAGGCTTAATTAGTCATGATAAGGGAAATACACTTAAAACTATTTTAAAAACATTAAGAGATGATTTAGGTTACTACGTTGCTGAGCCTCAAATTATAAATGCTAAAGATTTTGGTGTTCCCCAAAATAGAGAGCGAATTTTTATTGTAGGCTTCCATAAAGATACTGGAATTCAAAATTTCTCTTATCCACAACCATTAAATAAAAAAACCTGTTTTGCCGATATAAAGGAAACTCAGGTTGTACCTACTAAATATTACTTATCTACACAGTATTTAGATACCTTGGAAAAGCATAAAGCTCGACATGAAAATAAAGGAAATGGTTTTGGTTACGCTATTATTCCAGATCACGCAATTGCCAATGCCATAGTTGTAGGTGGAATGGGGAGAGAGCGTAATTTAGTTATAGATCATAGAATTACAGACTTTACTCCAACTACTAGAATTAAAGGAGAGGTAAATCGGAAAGGTATTCGGAAAATGACGCCAAGAGAATGGGCACGGTTGCAGGGGTTTCCAGATCATTTCAAAATCGTGGTTTCAGATGCCTCAGCCTATAAACAATTTGGAAATTCTGTTGCTATTCCAGCGATACAGGCAACTGCAAAAGAAATATTAAAAGCATTGAAGATTGGTGAGTATGATTACAGCAAATAAGGGGGAATGGAGTGAACTCTATGCCCTTTTTAAATTACTATGTGATGGGGAGTTAAGTGCGGGTGATGAAAACTTAAATAAAATAAATAATTTAATTTATCCTGTAATTAGAATTTTACGTCAAGAACATTATCATTTATTCACTTATGTACCGCATAAATCAGAGGGTATAGTAGAGATTTTGCGGGGTGAAGATGTTTTTCAGATACCATTACAGGAACTCAGAGATATTACTCAGTTTTTGCTGGCAGAATTACAGAAAAAGCAAACGGCATCATTTACTATTCTAGATGTGGAAAACTTTATATCCAGATACCAATCAAATAAGATTAAAGCAAAATCTAGTGCGAAAAGTGATATTAGAATCGTAATTTATGATGCAAAAATTGGAACAATGCCTGAATTGGGATTTAGCATAAAGTCAAAATTAGGTAAACCATCCACATTGTTAAATGCAGGAAAGACAACAAATTTTATTTTTGAAATAAAAAATATTTGCCTAACCGAAAAAGAGATTGAAGATTTTAATCAGCTTGCATTGCCACAACCAATTATTAAATCTCGTATAGCACATTTAAAAATGTTGGGAGCCGATATTAAATTTTCCCATTTAAATAATGCTGTATTTGAGAATAATTTAATTTTGTTGGATAGTTTACTACCAAAAATTATGGCAGAAGCTATATTTAAATATTACACATCAACTCTTAATTCAGTTAAAGATATTTTTAATGAAATTTCTTATGAAAATCCAATGAAATATTCTTTTGAACATCAGCATCCTTTTTATCAGTTTAAAATTAAAAAATTATTGTGTGAAATAGCAATTGGAATGATGCCTGGTACAGTTTGGACAGGTAACGAAATTGATTCTACAGGTGGATATTTAGTAATTAAAGAAGATGGCGAGATCATTTGCTATCATCTGTATCATCGCCATGAATTTGAAGAGTATTTATACAATAATCTCTGTACACGACAAATTTCATAGGATCCTTGTCCTATCAGGCTTTTTCTTTCTTAAAATTGCTAGCACTTTCTTAAATTCTTCTTTTTTTCCAAAACCAATCAAACGTAGAATAGCCATTTGAACA